>URWD01000004.1 GCA_900551525.1 uncultured Mycoplasmatota bacterium | reverse complement strand
CATCCAGCTTTAGCTCCATATAAAGTAACTATATTACCACTTATAAAAAAAGTTCACGCTGGTAAAGCAAATGATATTTATGCAACTTTATGTAAGCATTTTGATTGCCAATATGATGAATCTGGTTCTATTGGTAAAAGATATAGAAGAAGTGATGCAATTGGTACACCGTTTGCTATAACAATTGATGATAATACAATTGAAAATGATACTGTAACACTTAGAGATAGAGATACAATGGAACAAATTACAATTAAAGTTGATGAATTAGTGTCATTTATTAGTAAAAAGATTGAGTTATAATTTTTAAAGCTAGAGAAAAATCTCTGGCTTTATTCTTTTTTCTGTAGTATAATTTAATTAACAAGAAAAATATTGTGTAAAACTCTTGTAAAAATTTTAAAAGTTTGATAAAATGGGATAGTAGACTAGGGAGGAAATCGATTATGGGATTTAGCTTAAAAAATATTTTTAAAGATGATGACGATGCAGAAAATTTAAATGGTACAGAAGATGCATATTATAATATTTCTGAAGAAGATGCTGTTAAAGAAGCTGATAAAACTGGAAATAAGATGATTTTACTTGAACCTCGTGCATACTCTGAATCACAACAAATAGCTGATCATTTGAAAAATAGAAATAGTGTTGTTGTTAATTTAAAGAGAGTTACAACTGATCAAGCTAAGAGAATTATTGATTTTTTAAGTGGTGTTATCTATGCAATAGGTGGTTCAATGCAAAAAATAGGTGTTGGTATTTATTTAGTGGCACCTAAGAATGTTAATGTTCAAGGTAAGATTACAGATGATGCAGAAAAACCAAGTAAAAGTACAGATGAAGAACTAGATTGGTAATATAGGTGGTGGCCTTATGGTAAATAAATTTAGTACAAGTATTCAAGGCTATAAAAAAGAAGAAGTTAATGATTTTGTTAAGGAAGTAACTTTTGAATATGAAAATATGTTACAAAAACTTAAAAGTAGTTGTGAGATAATTGAGAATTTAAAAGGGGAACTTAAGCATTATAAAGATATTGAAGCAACTTTAAATCGAGCTATTCTTGTAGCGGAAGAATCGACTAGTAATATAAAGAAAGCAGCATATGATGAGTCTAAAGTAATTATAGAAGATGCAAAAAGAAATGCAACTAAAGTTATTAATAATGCTTTACAAAAAGCTGAGAGAATTGAGTCAGAGGCAGAAAGCTTAAGAAGAAAAGTTGCAGTTTATAAGAGAAGATTTAGAACATTAGTTGAAGATCAGCTTGATGAAATAGAACAATTTGATGATAGAGTATAAAAAAGCACTACTTTTTCTTAGTAGTGTTTTTTGGTGAAGTAATGTATTCATTTACTTTTCTCATCATTACATAACTTCTAGATATTAGAAAACCAATTCCAAAGATTATTAGAATAGTGCCATATACATACTGAGCATATGAATTTTTCTTTGTGTATGCTTCAATTAACATGTAAATACCAAATAAAATTAGAATGATGCTATAAATAAGAATTCTTTTAAATCTTTGTTTTAAAAGCTCTCCTTGCTTTGTTTCATAGAATTTAGTTTTAGCTTCTTTTTTTTCTTCCTTAGTAA
Organism: uncultured Mycoplasmatota bacterium; assembly: GCA_900551525.1. Lineage (GTDB taxonomy): Bacteria > Bacillota_I > Bacilli_A > RF39 > UBA660 > Onthocola_B. Next base: position 49,453 of record URWD01000004.1, on the reverse strand, counting down.
GTCTTTGATATTTATATTTTTTCATAAAATTAATCACCATTTAAATTATAACATAAAATATAGGACTAGTAAAATGAAAAGTTTTTGTGTATAATTATGTGTAGGAAGTGATAGTGTGAAAAAATTAAAAATTATATTTGGTATTCTTATAGCAATAGTGGTTGGCTTTTTTGCTGTTAAGTTTGTTCTTGGTGTTATGGAAGATGCTAGAATAAAAAAAATAAAAGAAGGCTGGCATATTGAAATAGTAAATGATTATATAAAGGTTAGAAAAGAACCTGATAGAAATAGTTCAGAACTTGGTGAAGTTAAAAAAGGAAAAGTTTATAAAGTTGATGATTATGAAAACCATAATGGGAACTTTTGGTATCATGTTGAATATGAAAAAGGTAAATGGGGTTGGGTTGCTAATCCGGTAGGTAAAGATTATTTAAATGATACTAATAATGAAGATGATATTAAAGCACCTACAATTAAATTTAATGATGCAGTGTATTATGTTGATTCTATTGAGGATATTAATTATGATCATTTAGATGTTACTGATGATAAACCTGGAGTTACTGTTACTCATAAAGTTTACCATGAAGTAAATGAAGAACAAAATAAAGACCAATATTGGATTTTATATACTGCTACAGATGCTGTTGGTAAGACTACTAAAAAGGTACAAAAAATTGAATTTAATAAGAAACCTGATGAATCACAAGTAGAAGATTTTACTAAACTTGCTGAAGATAGAAAGAACTAAAATAAAAAATTAGTTTTTTTTTTGAACTTATTAAGATGTTATGATGTCAAATGTATTATGTTGATTTTAAAAATGGTTTAGTAATCTTCTGATTTTTATTTTTATCATAATATCATTAACATCTTTCTTAAACGATAAAAAAATCAATCATTTACGATTGATTTAAATCTAAACATCGCTTGGTGCGACAACTATTGCTTCTGGAGCAAGTGAGGAGAATCGAACTCCCATCCCAACCTTGGCAAGGTTATATTCTAACCATTGAACCACACCTGCGTAAATAAATTGTATCAAATTTATAAAACTTTTGCAACAATAATTGATAAAAATGTTAATATTTGTTATACTTTTTAAGTAAGAAGGGATAAAAATGAATGATAATATGAAAAATACCTTTAAAAATTTTAGAAAAAATATTGTTGAATACATAATTACTAATCGTTTATTTATATCATATGTAATACTTTCACTTATTGCTACGATATGTCTAAGAAAATTTACGATTGATTCTGCTTTTAAGTTTAAGCCACTCATAACAGATTTAGGATTTATTCTTTTAATTGGAAGTTTTGGTTACTTAATAAAGCCTAAAAATCAATTTAAGTATTATTTTGGTTGGTTAATAATTTTTAATTTAATGTGTTTGATTTCATCAATATATTACAGATTCTTTACATCATTTCCATCAATCGGAGAACTTGCCACGATGGGGCAAACTGAAACTGTTACTGGATCCATTTTAGATAAGCTTAGAGCTTCATATGGTATTTATATAATTATACCTATTATATTTTATTTAATTCATAAAAAACTATTATCTTCGTCTTATTATTATTTTATTGATAAGATTGAAAAGAGTAAAAAAATGTTTGTTAGTACTTTAGTTATCAGCTTATTATTTGTAAGTTATACATTTGGAGTAGCTACGAATACTGATTATAGTAGACTTTCTAAACAATGGAATAGAATATATATTGTAGAAAGATTTGGTATTATAATGTATCAATGTAATGATTTTGTACAATTTTTAAGACCTCAATTAAGTAGTTTATTTGGTCAAGAAAAAGCTGTTTTAGAATTTAATAATTATTTTGATAAAAAGGAAGAACATAAAGATAATAAATATACTGGCATATTAAAAGGTAAAAATATTGTATTTATACATATGGAAAGTATGCAAAGTTTCTTAATGAATTTAAAATTTAACGGGGAAGAAGTAACTCCAAATTTAAATAAACTTGCAAATGAAGGAATGCATTTTACTAACTTTTATCCTGAAGTGTCTACAGGAACATCAAGTGATACTGAGTTTACTTTACTTACTGGTTTAATGCCAGCATCTAGTGGTACAGTATTTGTAAGTTATTATGATAGAAACTATTTTACTATACCAAAATATTTAGCAAGTAAAGGTTATAATACGTTTAGTATGCATGGTAATTTATCTAGTATGTGGAATAGAAATAAAGCACATCCATCTTTAGGATATAAAGATATGTATTTTCGTGATGTATTTGAATATACTGATAAAGATGTTATAAACTTAGGAATAAATGATAAATTGTTCTTTAAAGAAGCTATGCCAATTTTAGAAAAAATAGAAGATTCTAATCAAAACTATATGGGAACAATTATAACTTTATCTAATCATTCACCATTTAAATACGCAAGTATGCATAGTGATATTGATTTAACTAGTTATTATGAAACTACTGATAGTAAAGGAAATACTATAACTAAAAGTTATGATTATTTATCAAATACACCAGTTGGTGAATATATTAAAAGTGCAAATTATGCTGATAGTGCTCTCGGAGAATTTTTAAATTATATTAAATCATCTGATCATTTTAATAATACTGTATTTGTATTTTATGGTGACCATGATGCTAAATTAAGTAGAAGTGAAATTAATTATTTATATAATTTAAATCCTGAAACTGGTGATGTTTATTCTAAAAATGATGAAAATTATGTAAATTATGATTATTATGCTCATGAACTTAATAAGAAAACACCTTTAATAATTTGGACTAAAGATAAATCTTTACAAAGTATATTTAAGGGAGATATTACCTATAATATGGGTATGTACAACGTAGCAGCTACTATTTTAAATATGTATGGCATTAATAATAAGTATAATGTGGGTGAAGATATATTTAATATTAAAGATAATAATATAGTTGTATATCCAAATGGTAATTTCTTAACAAATAAAGTTTATTATAATAATTCAACTAATGAATATTTATCTTTAAATGGTGAAGAAATAACTAAGGAATATATAAATGAAAAATCATTAGAAACTGAAAACAGATTAAGTGTTTCTAATGCAATTATAGTTTATGATTTATTAAAAAATAAAGATATGAATGGAGAATAGGATGAAGAAGAAGTATAAATTATTATTATGTATATTAGTAATTTGTATAATTGTTATAATTGGGTTGCTAGTAGTAAAAAATATAGGTAAAAAAACACCTAAAAATGATGTTAAAGTAATAGATAGTATTGTAGATTTTTCTTATACGTTAGATGAGAGAGATTCTAGTTTAATGAAAGATACATATAAGGATTTAAAAAAAGTATTAAGTTCTAAAGATATTGATTATGAAAAGTATTCTAAAATAATAGCAGAGTTATTTATTATAGATTTATTTACTTTAGATAATAAAATTAATAAATATGATGTTGCTTCTTTAGAATATGTTTATCCAGATAATTTAGATAATTTTAAATTAAATGTTCAAGATACACTATATAAAAATATAGATGATAATACTTATGGCAAGAGAGTAGAAAAATTACCTATTGTTAGTAGTATAGAAGTTCTAGATGTAAAGCAAAGTACATTTAAATTAAAAGATGAAGATGTAAATAGCTATGTTGTATCTTTAAAATGGAGTTATGAACAAGATTTAGGATATGATAAAGAAGGCATTGTTACTTTAGTTAAAAATGATAAGAATGTATATGTGGTAGAATATAAAGCGGGTGCAGTAAATGAATAAAATGATTAAGAAATTAAAAAGATCAAATAAAGCATTAAGATTAATTTATTATTTGACAAATATTACATATTTAATAGGGTTAATTTTATTTATAAAATCTATTTTAAGTTTAACAGGTGTTGAAACATTACTTAGAATAGTTGTTATTGTATTGTTTGTTTTGTATTTATTATTTTATTCATTTTGGAACTTACTTAATTTACTTCAAAGAAAGTATAAAGGGTTAATTATAACTACTTTAATATCTATTTTGCTTACTGTTATATTTTTTGTGGGAAGTTATTATATAAACTATATTTATAAAAATTTAGATGGTATGCAAGAAAATGAAAAAATTATTTATACAACATATTTAATTACTTTAAAAGATAGTAGTTTTAGTGAAGAAAGTAAAATTGGGATAATTAATAAAGCGATAGATAATGATAATCATGAATTATCTACGAAGTTATATAAGAATAAAAAACTTGATAATGATACTACTGAATATAATGATTATATTAAAATGATAGGGGATTTATATAATGGAAATATTGAGGCAATATTTGTTCCTGGTAATTATGTAACTTTATTTAAAAATGAAAATGGTTTTGAAAATATAGCTAGTGATACTAAAGTTATATATGAATATAGTGAAAAAATGCAAAATGAAGATTTAAATCTAGTTAGTAATAAAGATTTTAATGAACCATTGACATTCTTATTTCTTGGGGTTGATTCTGAGGGTGATGGACTTAATGCAAATGCTGCTTTTAATGGGGATACTTTAATGCTTATGTCTTTTAATCCAAAGACTTTAGATGCTATACTTTTATCAATTCCAAGAGATACTTATGTACCTATTGCTTGTAATAATAAAAATTATGCTAAGATTAATTCATCTGCTGCTTATGGTACTAGTTGTGTTATTAGTACAATTAATAATTTACTTGGTATTAATATAGATTATTATGTTAAGATTAATTTTAAAGGTGTTGTTGATTTAGTTGAAGCTGTTGGAGGGGTGGAAGTTGATGTTGAAGCTCCGAGTTATATGGCTGATAAATATGGGGGAAAGGTTTGTGAACAAAATAGTGATAGACAGTTTGGAAATAAACTTGTTTGTATGAATCCTGGAATGCAAACTTTAAATGGGGAACAAGCACTTGCTTATGCTAGATGTCGTCATATGTATATTGGAAGTGATTTGGATAGAGTTAAACATCAACAACAAGTAGTGGAAGCTTTAGCTAATAAAGCTATGCATTTTTCAAGTATTAAAGAATTTCAAGATATTTTAAATGCTGTTAGTAAAAATATAGCTACGAATATGGATACTGATACTATTTTATCTGGTTATAATGTTGCTAAAAATGTACTTGGTAATAAACTTTCTGGTAAAGATTCTATTAATATAGAAAAAGCTACTTTAGAAACATATAGTTTAAATGTTTATGTTCCTTCACAAGGAAGAAATACTTCTGCTCAAGGATATTATAAAGATAGTTTATTAGATATTCAAAAATCTTTTAATGTTATACTTGGTAAAGAAAAAAAAGAATTAATTAAAACATTTAGTTTTTCTGTTAATGAAACTTATGAGAAAAGTGCTCCAGGTAAGGGCAAGAAAACTGGAGCTTCTGGAGAACTTCTTCCTAGTTTTGTTGGTAAAACAGTTAGTGAAGTGGAAAGTTTTGGAAGTAGTCATAATATTAAAATAAATGTAAGGTATGTTGATAGTGGTAGTGAATATTATAATAGTGATGTTGCTGTTGGATTAGTGGGAAATCAAAGTGTTCATAAAGATGTTTTATTATCAAGTGTTTCAGAGATTACTATTTATGTTGTAAATAGTAAAGAAACAAACAATAATGTTTCAGAAAACAAATCCGATAATAGTAGTAAAAGTAATGATAATAAAGAACAATTAAAAGATGATGATATTATAAAAAATATGATTAGTTAAAAAAGAGTATAAAAATTTAAAGAAAATTTAATAAAGACTTTTCTTTTAAATTATAAAAACTATCCATAGGTAAGTCGTATTTCATAAAAAATGGTATATTGATTTGTTCAATATACCTTATTTCTTTTTACTTTTCTTTCTTTTATTTGGACTTACATAGCCTTTTTTTCTTTTTGAGTTGTTACTTTTTCGAGTGCTTTTCTTTGGTGTAGTTTTCTTCTTTTTGTTTGAAATATTAGTATTCTTTTTCTTTGGTTTAGAAGGTGTTGTTCCTTCTTTTTTATTTGGTTTTTCTACTGGTTTAGGTTCTTCTTTTGTATTTTCTATTATTTTGTCTAGTTTAGTGTCTGATGATAGTCTTGAAGTACCTTTTTTAGCTATTTCAATATTTTCTAATTTACTTAGTATTATCCACATAATCATGATAACTATTGTTAATAAACAAAGAGATATTAAAATAATTAATATAATGTCAATACTATCAAATGTTTTTCCCATATCTATCACCACTCATGTAAACTATTATAGTATAAAATACTCAAAAATAATAGTTATTTTACATATTTTTACTAAAAAAAATGTAAATAAATTGAGCAATTTAGCATAATTTGTTATAATTGTGATAGTAAATGTAATAAGGAGGATTTAATATGAAAAAAATATTACTGATGTTTATTCTTGTATTATCCTTTTTATGTACAATAAATGTTAGTGCTGCATCATATACTTACCGAATTAAAGTTCTTAATAATCAAACTAATTTAAGAAATAATCCTGGGGGTAATGATGGTAGTAGATTAGGTTTACTTTCTAAAAATGATTACTATGTTTTAAAAGATGATAAACTATATCCAGATGAAAATAATCATAAAAATTGTAATGGTGATTGGTATTATATGACTTATTATACTGGTGTTGATGGCTATGTATGTAGTGATAATGTTGAACTTGTTGTTTCATATTCCACTGATGATGTGGAAGCCTCTACAGAATGTGAAAAAACCTTAAGTGCTGCTGGTTTTCCATCAAGTTATTGGGGTGGTTTATGTAGTTTAAAAGAAAAACATCCAACCTGGAATTTTCAACCTATTAAAATTGATATGGATTGGTCTTATGTAGTTGAAAGAGAAAGTGAATGTACTAAAAATTATATTTATAAGGGTGTTTATGATAAAACATTTTTGGATGAAACTTGTACTGCTACATCACCTGGTGGATATGTAGCACCATCACAAACTGGTGTTGCATATTATATGGATCCTAGAAACTCTTTTACAGAAAAATATTTGTTTCAATTTTTGGATCAATCTTATGATAAACTTTTAGAAAATGATTATCCGAATGCTGTTGAAACTATACTTAATGGAACTGATTTTTATGCATATCATTTGAATTTAGGAAATAATTTAAAAGATATTGTTATTGGAGGAAGTATTGATAAAGCAAGTCCAATTGCTATTGCTTCTAAAATGAGAATAGAACTTGGTGTTGGTACTAGTCTTGAAAACCTTTATAAAGGTGTATATGATGGCTATGATAAAATGTATTTGGATTATTATAATTTCTTTAATTTTGGTGTAAGTGATTCTTGTGTTTCGCAGTATGGCACTACTTATTGTGGACTTAATTATGCTTATAAGTCTGGTTGGAAAGGCTTAGAAGTTGCAATTAAAGGTGGTATTAATCAGTTTTCTGGGGGATATATTTTAAAAGATCAATATACTGGTTATTTACAAAAATTTAATGTAGCAACTAAAATTGAAGGTGCTTTATTTGGACATCAATATATGACTAATTTAGCAGGTGCTATGAGTGAAGCTAGTACAGCTTATAATGCTTATAATAAAAATAATTTACTAGGTTTAAATTTAACTTTTAAAATACCTGTTTATAATAAAATGGATGCAACAATTATAAATAGTGGCAATGGTGCTGTTGATAGTGGTGATGATAAGCCAGAACCAAGTACAATTCCTATTTCTACGATTGTAACATCAAGTGGTTATAGATATACTTCTAAATATATTTCTAATATTGCTGTAGGTACAGATGTTTCTGCAGTTAAAAGTGCCATTGAAGCTGTAGGTGGTAATGCAACTGTTGCTATTTTTGATGCAAAGGGTAATGCTAAAACAAGTGGTTTAATTGCAACTGGTGATAAAGTTTCTATTAATAATCAAAGTGAAACTGAAGTTTTAGAAGTAATAATAAAAGGGGATACATCTGGTGATGGTGTTATAAATGCTTTGGATTTATTACAAGTTCAAAAAAATATTTTAGGTACATATACTTTAACTGGGGCTTATCTTGAAGCTGCCGATACATCAAAAGATGGTGTGGTTAACGCTTTAGATTTATTACAAGTTCAAAAGAATATTTTAGGTACTTTTGAAATAGAACAATAAAAAGGAGAGATTAGATGAAAAAAATTAAATTAATATTGATGAGTTTATTTTGCATATTGGCATTTCCAAATTTAGTTAATGCTGCAAGTGGGAAAATAAATGTTACTGGTACATCAACAGTAGTAGTTGGAAATAATGTTACTGTAACTGTAACTTTATCAAGTAATACGCCGATTGGTAGCTGGGAAATGTCCCTTAATTATGATAAAAATTATTTGCAACTTCGAAGTACGAATTCAGAAAGTAATAGTACTCGTATGGCAGCTTCATCATCAACTGGTATAAAAAGTAAATCTTATACATTTACTTTTAAAACACTAAAAAAGGGGAATACTAAAGTAACTGTAGATAGTTATCTTGCATATGCTTTTGAAGATTTAAGTCAAATATCACTTACAAGTAGTAGTAAATCAATTAATATTATAACTCAAGCTGAACTTGAAGCTAGTTATTCTAAAAATAATAATTTAAGTTCACTTGGTGTTGAAGGTTTTACTTTTACACCTGAGTTTAATACAAATACTTTAGAATATAATGTTGTTGTTCCTGAAAATACAAAAGAAATTAAGATAAATGCAGTTGCTCAAGATAAAAAATCATCAATTAGTGGAATTGGAACAGTTACTGTAGCACCAGGTGCTAATAAATTTAGTGTTGTTGTAAGGGCTGAAAATGGATCAGAAAAAACATATACAATAAATGTTGAAGTAAAAGATGAAAATCCTATTAATGTTGAAGTTGAAGGTAAAAAATATACTGTTGTAAAATTAAAAGAAAATTTACCTGAAGTAAGTCTTTATGGTGAGTATACAGTTAAAATTAATGAATTTGATATACCTGCTTATAAAAATGAATATACTAATTTAGTTTTAGTGGGTTTAAAAGATGAAGAAGGTAATATTGGATTATTTATATATGATGAAAAAAATAATAAATATAGTAGTTATCATGAAATAGGTGTTAATAAAATAACTATTTATCCTTTGGAAACTAGTGAAGAAATAAAAGGATATACTAAAGATGTAATTGAAATAAATGGTGTTAAAGTAAATGGTTATTATTATACTAAAGACTCAAACTATGTAATTATTTATGGGGTTAATGTTGAAACTGGAGATAAAGGTTTCTATATGTATGATAAAAAGATGCAATCTTTAATTAATTATAATGATGAATATGCAGTTGATTTAAATAAAAAAATAGAATTATATACTTATATTATCTTTGGTTTTAGTGGTGTATTTGTTCTGATGATTATTATTCTTATTGCTTTAGTAAGTAAAAAAGGTAAGAAGAAAAATAAGAATAAAAACATAGTAACAAATGAAATACCTAAAGAAAAAGAAAAGTTAGATAAGAATACTATTATTGAAAAATAATAGTATTTTTTTAAAATAAAAAAACTAGACATAAGTCTAGTAAATATTCACTATGGTGCCTGTATCCAGACTTGAACTGGAACTCCATTTCTGAAAATAGATTTTGAGTCTATCGCGTCTACCAATTCCGCCATACAGGCAAGTACACACTCATTATAACATACTTTTTTTGTTTGTGGTAGTATTTTTTGTAATTTCTATAACTTGTAAATAAAGTGTCAAGTGTAAATGAGATAAATGACATGTTTTGTCGAATGTGTTTAAAACTTTTAAATAATACTCTAAACTAATATGTAAGGAGAGAGGAAAATGTTTAAGTTAGAGCTGGAATATAAAGATGAAATATTATTTGCAAGACTTAAAGGTATTTTAGATAGGAAAGCAAGTTATAAAATTAATAATTATTTAAATCCAGTTATTAAGAAACATGAAATTAAGAATTTAGTATATAATTTTGAAAAATTAGAAATGGTTGATAATTCAGGAATAGAAGCCCTCATTAATAGTAAATATTATATTAAATGTAATAAAGGTGTTATTAAAGTATGTGGTGTTAGTAATGCTAATTTGTATTTGTGTAAGTATTTGAAGTTTCCAGTTGTAAAAACAGAAGTAGATGCTTATAGAGAAATGGAGGCATTATAAAATGTTAGAAGAATTAATTAAATCTAGTACAGGACTTATTTGGACAGTAGCTAAAAAGTTTTATGGTGTTGATAAAAATGATTTGTATCAAGCTGGTGTTCTTGGTGTGGTTAAAGCTTATCAAAATTATGTTGATGATGGAAAAAGTAAATTTAGTACTTATGCTTATAATTATATATTTGGTGAAATGTATGCACTTGCAAATAATAGGGAAATTAAACTAAATAAAGATATAAATAGATTGCTTAAAATGATAGAAATGGGAAGAACTAGACTTTCTCAAGAAATAATGAGAATGCCATCAAATAAAGAACTGGCTGCATATCTTGAAATGGAAGAAGAAAAGTTAGAACAAGTTTTAAGTTATGCAAATAGTTTTGTATCAATGGATGAAGTATGTGATGAAGATCGAAGTTTACATGAAGTAATAGCGGAGGAAGAAAGCGTTAGTGTAGATGAAAGACTTGAACTTAAAAATAGTATAAATTCTTTAGATGCTATAGAAAAAGATATTATTAAAAGTCGTTATTATGAAGATTTAACTCAAAGTGAAACTGCTAGAAAATTAGGTATTACTCAAGTAATGGTATCACGATATGAAAAGAGAAGTTTAACTAAAATGAGAGATTATATGTATAGTAGATAAAATTTCATTCATAATAATAATGGTGAATATTTATGAATAAGGAAGATTATAAGTTACTTGTTAAAAAGCATACTCCGAAGGAACCTAAATTAAGAAATTTTGGAGTGGCTTTTTTAGTGGGAGGATTAATTGGGCTTTTAGCAGAAGTTGTTTCTATGATTTTAAAGAATTGTTTTGCTTTTTCAAGTGTTGAAACTGGACTTATTGTTGCTCTTTTTGTTATTGGTGTGGCTTCACTTTTTACAGCACTCGGTTTTTTTGATAATTGGGTTAGTAAATGTAAGTGCGGTTTAATTATACCTACGACAGGATTTGCTCATAGTGTTTCATCAAGTGCTCTTGAGTATAAAAGAGATGGTCTTATTACTGGTCTTGGTTCAAACTTTTTTAAACTTGCTGGCTCAGTAATTTTATATGGTATTATTTCAGCATTTCTTCTTGTGATTGTGAGGTTGGTTATAGGTGGCTAGTTTTAAATTTAAAAATGTTTATTTAAATGATTATTATACTGTTGTTGGACCTTTAGAAAAAAATAGTCATTTAAGAAGACTTGATTTAGTAATGGATGATTATTATATTGGTGAGAAAACTTTTGAACAAGCTGAAGTTAAGATGCAACAGTTAGTTATTGATAATATTATTGGTAAAAATAATTTGGCAATAAGTGATGTTGATTTACTTGTTGGTGGTGATTTAACTAATCAAATTGCTATTAGTAGTTATAGTGCTAAAAATTATAATATTCCTTTTTTAGGCCTTTATTCTGCTTGTGCAACGTTTGCTGAAAGTTTGATTGTTGCATCTTGTATGATTGATAGTGGTAAAATAAAAAAAGCAATTAGTATTACAAGTAGTCATAATTTAACAGCAGAAAGACAATTTAGATATCCAGTTGAATATGGAGCTCCGAAACCTCATACTGCAACATTTACAACAACTGGGGCTGTGTCAACTCTTTTAAGTAAAAATTATAGTAAAATAAGACTTGAAAGTGCTACGATTGGTGTACCTGTTGATTTAGGAGTTACTGATGCCAATAATATGGGGGCAGCTATGGCACCGGCGGCGGCTTCAACTATTGCTACTCATTTAGCTACTCTTAAAAGAGATGTAAATTATTATGATTTGATTTTAACTGGTGATTTAGGGTGTGTTGGAAGTGAAATACTTAAAGATTATTTGAAAATGGTATATAATATAAACCTCAAAAAATACTTTGATGCTGGATGTGAACTATATTTGGATAGTCAACCAACTTATGCTGGTGGTAGTGGTCCGGCTTGTTTGCCAATTGTTTTATTTAATAAAATATTACTTAATAAAAAGTATAAAAAAATATTAATTGTTGCAACTGGAGCGCTTCATAGTCAAACAACTGTTAATCAACATTGTACAATTCCTTCGATTGCTCATGCAGTAAGTTTGGAGGTGGAATAATGAACTATTTAATGGCATTTTTATTTGCTGGTGCGTTGTGTACTTTTGCTGAGATAATACTTGATAATACTAAACTTACTCCGGGACATATTACTAGTTTATACACAGTGATGGGGGCATTTTTATCATTTCTTGGTTGTTATGATAAATTAATTGCTAAATTTGGAGCGGGAGCAACAGTTCTTATTTCTAATTTTGGGCATTCTCTTTATAGCTCAGCATGGCAAGGATATTTGGAAGATGGTTTTTTAGGTATTTTTAGTAATATGCTTTGTAAATCATCCGGTGTTATAACTGGTGCAATTGTTATTGCGTTTGTAGTTTCTATAATTTTTAAGCCTAAAAATTAGCAATTTGTTTGCAAATAATTGATATAAAACATGTATAAAAAGTACGTGTTTTTTTGTAAATGTTAGTGATTTTCTAGTCTTTTACTATATTTCGACAAAATTTGATAAATTTAAACAATTGTTTGTTTTTGTGTTGACATTTAATTAAAGATAGGTTACAATTATGTTGTATCAGGGTATTAGGAGGAAAAAATGAAAATAGCAAAAGATGAAAAGAATAAAGATAAGGCACTTGAACAAGTACTAGCAGATATTGAAAAACAATTTGGGGCAGGAGCTATAATGAAGCTTGGAGATAATGAACATATGAATGTTGATGTAACATCTAGTGGTTCAATTACAATTGATGTGGCTCTAGGTGTTGGTGGTTATCCTAAGGGAAGAATTATTGAAATATATGGTCCTGAATCAAGTGGTAAGACTACTGTTGCATTGCAAGCAATTGCTGAGGTGCAAAAAAATGGTGGTAGAGCAGCATTTATTGATGCTGAACATGCACTTGATCCAGTTTATGCCAGAAATTTAGGTGTTAATATAAATGAACTTTTATTAAGTCAACCAGATACCGGGGAACAAGCTTTAGAAATATGTGATGCTTTAGTTAAAAGTGATGCTGTTGATATTATAGTTATTGACTCTGTGGCTGCTTTGGTTCCTCAAGCTGAAATAGATGGAGAAATGGGAGATTCACATGTTGGTCTTCAAGCAAGGCTTATGTCACAAGCATTAAGAAAATTATCAGGTACAATGAATAAAACTAAAACAACTGCGATATTTATTAACCAATTAAGAGAAAAAGTTGGGGTTATGTTTGGTAATCCTGAAACTACACCTGGAGGAAGAGCACTTAAATTTTACTCAACTATAAGACTTGATGTAAGACGTGGTGAACAAATTAAAATTGGTGACCAAATTGTTGGTAATAAAACAAATATAAAAGTTGTTAAAAATAAGGTTGCACCACCATTTAAAACTGCTACTGTGGATATTATGTATGGCGAAGGTATTTCTAGAGAAGGGGAAATTATTGATATTGCTAGTGATTTAGCTATACTAGATAAAAGCGGTGCATGGTACTCTTATAATGGTGAAAAAATTGGTCAAGGAAAAGAAAATGTTAAAATATTCTTAAAAGAAAATCCAACTTTAAGAGATGAACTTGAACAAAAAATAAGAGAACATTATGGATTTATCGAAAAGAAAAAAGAAAAAAAGGAAAAAGATTCAGAAAAATAAACTGAATTTTTTTCATAATAATTACATTGTATAAACAAAATATAAACGCTGGTAAAGAAAGGATCAGTAAAAATGAACTATTATGATGAAATAAATAATTATGTTAAAAAAGCTGAAATAGGAAAATCAATAAGGGAGTCAAATGCTAATAGAGAGCTTGTAGAGTGCTATTGGAACGTAGGGAGATTAATAGTTGAAGCCCAAGGTGGAAAAGAAAAAGCAAAATATGGTAACTCGTTATTGAAGGATTGGGCAGAAAAACTTACTAAGGAATACGGAAAAGGCTATACATATGCAAATTTAGCACGATTCCGGCAATTTTATTTGTGTTTTCCAATATTCGCCCCAGTGGGGCGAATATTAACCTGGACAACAATTAGAACAATTTTACCTATTAAAAATGAGAATAAAAGAAATTATTATATTAACCTTTGTATGGAAAATAATTTATCTCAAAGAGAACTAGAACGGGAAATAAAAAATAACTCATACGAAAGATTGGAGAACAAACCAGATAAAATTGATATTGTTGTTTCAGCAAGTGTACCAAATATAACTAGTAATCTTAAAAATCCAATATTACTTAATTTAAATGGCAAAGAGATAAAATCTGAAAGTGACTTAGAAAAACTCATATATTCACAACTTAATTATGTATTTTTACAATTAGGCAATGGGTTTATGTGGGTAGGTAATCAATATAAAATAAGTGATGGTAATAAAAATTATTTTATTGATATGTTACTTTATAATATTAAATATAATTGTTATGTGGTTGTGGAAATAAAATGTAGAAACTTGAAAAAAGAAGATAAAGGTCAAGTTGAATTTTATATGAATTTGATGGATAAATATGTAAAAGAACCAATTAACAATCCCACTATTGGAATAATAATTACAAAAGAACAAGATAAATTGGTAGCTAGTTTTATTAAAAGCGATAAACTTGTATCACTTACATATGAATTAGTTAAATAGATTTAAAATTTGTGTTTTTGAAAATTCGCCGCAGTGCGGCGAATTTTTAATTAGAATATGTACCTTACTTTCTCAAATTGTGCTCCACTGGAGCTCAATTTAACTTTGATATTTCTATCAGTTTCTATAATAATATTTATAAGTGACTTAGAAAAACTCATATATACACAACTTAATTATGTTTTTTTTACAATTAGATAATGGTAATAATATATGATTTAAAAAAATTTTATTAACTTTTCAAATAGGTGCCGCACTGAGGCACCTATTTGAATTGTACTGTTTAAAAAAATTAATCATGAATAAAAAAATGCGGGAATTAAATTTCTCGCATTTTATTTGCATCTTTATAAGGATCTTTAGGATCTATTTTATCAGTGAATAATATACCATTTAAATGATCTATTTCATGTTGAAAGGCAACTGCTAAGTCTTCACGAGCACGCATTGTTTTTTTATTTCCTTCATAGTCATAATACTCAACTGTTATTCTTGCGTGTCTTGGAACAATTCCTTCAACTTCACGATTAACGCTTAGACATCCTTCACCTTCGCCAACATAAATGAGTTCTTCACTTTGACTAATAATTTTAGGATTAATTATTACATATTCTTCAAATGTTCCTTTTTCTTCAAGTTCATTTGCTATTACAAATATTCTTTTTAAATGTCCCATTTGTACAAAAGCCATACCCATACCAGCACGAAGATTATATTTTTCAGCTATTTTTTCATCTTGACTCATTTCTAAATATTTTATTGTATCTTCGGCAAGTTTTCTATCTTCCTTACTTACTGGAAAAGTAACATCTTTACTTATTTCATGTAGTATTTTATGTTTTTCATCTAATATTTTTATATTTGGTAACTTCATACTTCTTCACCTGCATCATAGTATACCAAATTTTTGAGAAAAATGCAAAATACTTATTCAACAGTTACTGATTTTGCTAAATTTCTAGGTTTATCTATATCACATCCATTGTTTTTTGCAACTTCATAAGCAAGTAATTGAAGTGGTATAATTGTTAAAATTGATTCCATAATAGGGTGTAGTTTCTTAATAATTATTAGCTCATCATAGAATTTTTCTTGTGGCTTAGTATTTGTAACAAGTATTACATAAGCACCACGAGCTTTAACTTCTTTAATATTACTTATTGTTTTTTCATTTAAATCTTCATCAGTTGATATAGCAATTACTGGAGTATTTTCTTCAATTAAAGAAATTGTACCATGTTTAAGTTCTCCGGCTTGATATGCAACACTATTTATATAAGAGATTTCCTTTAGTTTAAGTGAAGCTTCCAAACAAAGAGCATAATCAATACCACGACCTATAAAGAATATTTCTTTTTTACTAAATATTTTCTTGGCTACCGGTAAATAAGTTTCATCTTTTATTGTTTCTTTGATATATAGCGGCATATTATTAATTTCATTTGTTATTTCTTCATATTCCTTATTACTTATAACTTTATTTGTAACACCAAGATAAAGAGATATTAAACTAAATATGGCAAGTTGTGCTAAATATGCTTTGGTTGTTGCAACTGCAATTTCAAAACCTGCTTTTATATAAATGGTATAATCTGCTTCACGGGCTATTGAAGAACCAAGTACATTAACTATTGCCATTGTTGTAATGCCATCTTCTTTAGCTTTTCTTAAAGCTGCGAGAGTATCAGCTGTTTCTCCGGATTGTGAAACTAATATAACTAAAGTGTCTTTATCATAAAAACATTTTTTATATCGGTATTCACTTGCAACTTCAACATTTACTGGAATATTTGCATAACTTTCAATTAAATATTTGCCAACTACACCAGTGTGATAAGCTGAACCACATGCAACAATATCTATTTTCTTAAAGTTTTTTATAAAACCAAAACTTTTTTCTAAAGAATTAATTGTACCATCAAAATAATAGTTAATTGTATCTTTAAATACTTTGTCTTGTTCATTTATTTCTTTTAACATAAAATGTTCATATCCAGCTTTTGTGGCAGCATCCATTGTGCCTTCGAAAATTTTAATTTCTTTTTTTACTTCGTTTAAGTTTTTGTCATATATTGTTATTTTATCTTTTCCAAGTTTTACAATATCATATTCATCAAGTAACATATACTTATTTGTAAATGCAAGAATCGCTGGTACATCTGATGCTACATAATTTCCATCATCTGATAGAGCCACAATCATTGGACTTGCACATCTAGTTGCATAAATTTCATCTAGTCCATCAACTAAAACTACGAAAGCATAAGAGCCTCTGATTATTTTGCTAGCTTCATGAAGAGTTTTAACCATGTCATTATTTTCTTCATATAAACTATTAAGTAGAGCAGCTGCAATTTCCGTATCTGTTTCACTGTTATATTTGTATCCTTTGTTTTCTATAGCTTTTTTGATATCTACATAATTTTCAATAATTCCATTATGTACTAAAGTAATTTTGCCTATTTTATGAGGGTGAGCATTATCCTTTGTAACACCACCATGAGTTGCCCATCTAGTATGACCAATTCCAATAGTACTATTTGTATTCATGTCAACGATTTCTTTTAAGTTTTTTATTTTTCCAACTTCTTTAGAAATTTTTATATTTTCATCTTCTATATAAGCAATCCCTGCAGAGTCATAACCCCTGTATTCTAAGGCTTCTAAAGCCCCAATAAGTCTTGGAACACATTTTTTTGTTCCATTATAACCAATAATTCCACACATATTAAAAAATTTTCCTTTCTTAATGTATGTGATATATTTTTTATTACAATGTTGATTTTGCTTTTTGTAATATACCTTTCGATTATACAAACCGTGATGCATCCGCCGAATTTTCGATAAACATCATCCTCGTTAACCTCGTGGGTCTGGTGCTAACAAATAATTTTACCTCCATCAATTATTGTGTTTTCCTAATTATAATATATGCAAATAGAAAAGTCAAAATGTTATTTACAAATTAGCCACTTTTAGTGTATAATGAATATGGTGATTAAAAATGGTAAAAGTCGAAGGTACTTTAGAAAAGAAAAATGCAAATAACAATGCAAATAAAGTAAATAAAAATTATGGTAAAGAAGAATTAACAAGAACTTTAATAATGGGACTTGTTGGTCTAGTTTTGGTTCTTATGCCAGATACATTAAATAAAATTTTGGGGATTATCGTAGGTATTGTTCTTTTACTTATAGGTCTTGGTAGTATTTATACTTATATTCAAAGTAAGATTAGCTTTACGTCAAGTTTAATAAGTGGAATTTTATATACACTTCTTGGAATTATTATTTTGATTTCTCCGGGTTCTGTTGTAAGGAGTGTTGCTATTGGTATAGGTATTGTTCTTAGTATAACTGGTTTATCAAAGGTGCGTCTTTCATTTACATTAAAAGAAATAAATACAAATTGGATAGGTACTTTAGTAATTGGTGTTATAACTACGATACTTGGAATAGTACTTATATTTAATCCGTTTTCCGGAGATGCTATAACTAAATTTGCTGGGGCATTTCTAGTGATAGTTGCTATATTTGATTTAATTGATAATTATATTTTGCAAAAATAACTGAAAAGTTATTTTTTTAAACTTTAAAAAATTAGTAATATGTGATAAACTTAATATAGTGGTGAAGCATATGGATAGAATAACCTTTATATTATTAGCGGTTTTAGTTTGGATAGTAACTATTATTTTGGTAATAGTTGTTTTAACATTAATAAATAATAAAGAAAAGAGAAAATTAAAATCAGAAATAGAAACGCTAGAAAAAGAAAAAAATATGGTTATTTCTGCAAGTATGTTATCAGAACTTAATAAAGTAGAAGCTCTAGTAAATAATGATGAAATGAAAGAAAAACTAGATGATTGGAAAAAAAGGTTTAATGACATTAAAGATACTGAAATGCCTAAGATAACTGAAACTATAAATGAAATTGAAGAACTATTTGAAGAAAAGAATTTTAAAGAATTAAAGGGATTAGTTTTAAAAGCTGATTTTGATTTAAATACATTAAAAACTAAAGCATCTTTTTTACTTGATGAAATAAAAGATGTTACTTTAAGTGAAGAGAGAAATAGAGAAACAATTACTAAGTTAAAAGCTGAATATCGTGAAGTTTTAAGTACTTATAAAGAATTTGAAGATGAATATGAAATAGTTAAAGTGCCTTTAGAACTTCAATTTGAAAATGTTGATAAGCTTTTTGCTGCTTTTGAAAGTTCAATGGAAGCTAATGCTTATACAGAAGTTGGTAAAATTGTTAAAGCTATTGCAGATGTTATAAGTAACTTAAAAGTAATTATTGATGAAGCAAGACCTATAGTTACTTTAGGTAAAAACTTAATTCCTAAAAAGGAAGAAGACATTAAAAATATTGCTGATAAAATGACCAGAGAAGGTTATAATCTTGAATATTTAAATATTGATTATAATATAAATGAAGCTAATAAGAAAATACAAGATATTTTTCAAAGACTTAATGTGTTAAATGTTGAAGATTCACTTTTTGAACTTAAAACGATGCATGATTATTTTGATTCATTATATAGTGATTTTGATAAAGAAAGATATAGTAAAAAAATATATGAAGATTATAGTAGAAGTATCCTTCTTAAGGCAACTAAACTTGAAAAAGTAAATAATGAACTTTTCAAAAAAATTGGTGATATAAAATATAGTTATGATTTATCTGATGATGAAGTTGCCGTTATTGCAGAAATAAAACAAGAGATTATGGGTATCAGGGCAAGTTATGATAAAGTAGTTGATACTGCGAGAAGCAAGATTTTAGCATATTCTAAACTTGCCAGAGAAATGGAAATTATAAATTCTAAATTAATTAAAACTGAAGAAAAACTAAATGGAGCATTAAAAACTTTAGGGAGTTTAAAAGAAGATGAACTAAGGGCTCGTGAACAACTTGATGAAATAAAGAAAATTTTATCACAAACTAAAGAAAGAATACGTTCTTATAAACTTCCTTGTGTTCCTAAAAATTATTATGTGGAACTTGCTGAAGCTATGGAAGCTATTAATGTTCTTGTTCGTGAACTTGATAAAAGACCTATTTCTATTAAAATACTTAATCTTCGTGTTGATACAGCAAGAGATTTAGTACTTAAAGTTTATAATACTGTTAATGAAACTGTAAAAACTGCTAAGATGGCTGAAACTGCTATTGTGTATGGAAATAGATATCGAGTAGTAAATAAAGAAGTAGATTTTGGTCTTGCAAAGGCAGAAAATGCCTTTGTTAAAGGTAATTTTAAAAATAGTTTGGAAAATGCCATTAATGCTATAAATATCGTGGAACCTGGTATTCATAAAAAATTACTTGAAGAATCACAAAGTTAAGGAGGAAAATAATGATATATTTAGATTATAGTGCTACGACACCTGTTGATTTAGAAGTGTTTGATACGCTTTCAAAGGTTACGAAGAATTTTGTTGGTAATGCTAATTCTATTCATAGTTTAGGACAAAAATCTAGTGAATTACTTGAAAGTGCTACGAAGCAAATTGCGGATATCTTCGGGGTTAATTCTAGTGAAATAGTTTATACAAGTGGAGCAACTGAAGCAAACAATATGGCTTTAATTGGTACAGCACTTGCTAATCATAAAAAAGGAAAACATATTATTGTTTCAAAACTAGAACATCCATCAATATATGCTATATGTGATTATTTAAAAACAATGGGATTTGAAATAAGTTATGTTAATAATGATAAAGAAGGTTTAATTGATTTTGATGATTTAAAAGAAAAGGTTAGAGAAGATACAATTTTAGTAAGTATTTGTGCAGTTAATTCTGAAATTGGAGTAAGACAACCATTAAAAATGATTAGACAAATAATAAAGAAAGAAAACATGGGAACAATTTTTCATTCCGATATGACACAAGCTATTGGTAAAGTTAGTGTTAATATGCATGATGTTGATTTAGCAAGTATGTCTGGACATAAAATATTTGGACCTAAAGGAATTGGTTTTCTATATAAAAGTAGTATGGTTAAAATAACACCACTTATATATGGAAGTGGTAAAAGTAATGATTTAAAACCTGGAACACCACCACTTCCATTAATTGCAGCTTTATCAAAAGCTATCAGACTTGCAAATGATGGCCTTGAAAAAAAAGAAAGATTTATAAGTTTACTTAATGATAAAATAACTTCTAATTTAAGTAAATATCCAAATATTATTATTAATAAAACTAAATATAGTATTCCTCAGATATTAAATATTAGTGTTATGGATGTTATGCCTGAGGTTATGGTACATGCTTTAGATAAACATGAAATATATTTAAGTACTAATACAGCTTGTTCAAGTGGGGATATTTCTAATAGTGTTATAGCTATTTATAATGATATAAATAGAGCAAAACATACTTTAAGAATTAGTTTATCTTATGTAACAACAACTGAAGAAGTAAATAAGTTTTTAGAAATATTTAAAGAAGAATACGAAAAATTAAGTAATTTAAAATAGGCTATTTAAAAAAGAATAGTCTTTTTATTTGTTTTGTGTTAAAATACGTAAAGAAAGAGGTGTATTTATGAAAAAAATAATTATTATAAAGTATGGTGAATTAAGCACTAAAAAAGATAATAAAAACTTTTTTATAAGTAAACTTAAAAATAATATTGAGGTTACTTTAAAGAATATTAATCATAATACTTATTATGATTTTGGTAGAATGTTTATTGAAACTGATGATTTTGATGAAGTTATAAAACATTTAAAAAATGTATTTGGCATTCAAGAACTTTTAGTGGGATATACATCAGATAATTTAGAAATAGATGATATTAATAATAAAGTTTTAGATCTAGTAAGTAGTAAGGATTTTAAAACATTTAAGGTTGTAACTAAAAGAAGTAATAAGAGTTATCCAATAAATTCAATGGAAATAAGTAAAGTAGTAGGTGGGTATTTACTTAAAAATATTAGTGATATAAAAGTGGATGTTCATAATCCTGAACTTACTGTAAATATTGAAATAAGAAATGAAGAAGTGCTTTTTTATTTTGAAGGTATTAAAGGCTTAGGTGGTTATCCAGTTGGAACTTTGGGTAAAGGTTTACTTATGCTAAGTGGGGGAATAGATTCACCAGTTGCGGGATATCTTGCTATTAAACGTGGTGTTAAACTTGAAGCAATTTATTTTGAAAGTCCACCTCATACTAGTGATGCTGCAAAAGATAAAGTTTTAAAACTTGCTAGAGTTTTAGCTAAATATAATACGGAAGTAAAAGTACATGTAATTAACTTTACAGAAATACAAGAAACTATACTTAAGAATATACCTCATGAATATTTAATTACTATAATGAGAAGAATGATGTATAGAATAAGTGCAATTATTGCAAATGAAAATAAATGTAATATTTTGGTAAATGGTGAGTCAATTGGTCAAGTTGCAAGTCAAACTTTAACAAGCATGAGAGCTATAAATGAAGTTGTTAAAATGCCAGTTATAAGACCTGTTGCGTGCTTTGATAAGCTAGAAATAATTGATATTTCTAAGAAGATTGGTACATATGATATTTCAACACTTCCATTTGAAGATTGTTGTACAGTGTTTGTACCTAAACATCCAGTTATTAATCCAAGTCCAGCACTATGTGAAGAATATGAAGCGTTGATACCATATAAAGAATTAATTTATAAGGCAATAAAAGAACATACAACAATAAAAGTAGGTATAAAAGAAGAAAATAAGTTTAGTGATTTGTTATAATTTTAAAAAAAATAAACATAATATTACTAGGTGATAATATGTTTAAGATGAGTGACTACTACTATAAAGGTTATGATATTGAAAGTAAAAGTAGATTAGAAAAAATTAGAATGGAATATTCTAATCCTTATGGATATAATTTGGAAAGTAATCAAAGAAGAGTAGTGGATATAGATTCTAATGTAACTCATACTAATCAGAATATGGTTAAAAATAGAGAATATAAGAAAGAAAAATAAGCAAAAGTATTTGATATAGTTGTGCAAGAATAACTTTGAAGAACGAAAATTTTGATTTTTTCGTTCTTCAAAAGTCTTTAATATAAAGAGGAGTTAGTTATGGAAAAAAAAGTGAAATTTTCTAAAAATTTTTTTACAAAAATTAGACAACATGCAACAAAAGAAGATAAGATAGATAATATTTCTTTTAAATGGCCAAAAAGTGTGATGGATGGAAACGAAAAAGCAATATTATATTCAACAATATATGAAAAGAAAAAATATTAGATAAAATATCTAATTAATTTTACATTAGAGAATAATATATTACAAAAGTTATAATTTTGTAATATTTTTTTGCTTTTTAACATTATTTCTTTGAAAAAATCACTTGATACAGCTAATATTCCTTTGAAAAAATCCTTTGTCACAGCAAATATTCCTTTGAAAAAATCCCTTGCCGCAGCAAATATTCCTTTGAAAAAATCCTTTTTTGACGAAAAAATCTAGACATTTTTCCTGAAAAATGCTATTATATTGTTGAGGATGGTGATTGTCTGTGTTAAAAAGAAAAATTGTTAGTGAACTTATAGATTGGAAAAATAATCATAAAAATAAGTGTTTATTAGTAATTGGTGCTAGGCAAATAGGAAAAACTTTTATAATTAGAGAATTCGCAAAAGAAAATTATGATTATTTTTACGAAATAAATTTTCTTGAAAACGAAAAACAAAAAGAAATATTTAAAGATGATTTAAGTGTGGATAATATTATAAAAGAAATTTCATTAAGAATACCAACCTTTAAAGTTGATGATGGAAAAACATTACTGTTTTTAGACGAAATTCAAGAATGTCCTCAGGCAATTACAGCTTTAAAATTTTTAGCTCAAGATAAAAGATTTGATTGTATTGCTTCAGGTTCTATGCTAGGTATGGCTTATAAGAGAACATCTTCTTTTCCAGTGGGATACATAGATAGAATATATATGAACTCGCTTGATTTTGAGGAATTCTTATGGGCAAAAGGTGTAACTGATGAAACAATTAATTATATTAAAGAATTTTATGATAATAAAAAACAAGTTAATATGTTTGCTCATAATGGAATGCTCGAATTATTTAGAGAGTATATCGTACTCGGAGGCATGCCTGAAGTTATAAATGAATTTTTAGCATCTAACAATTTTAACGTAGCTTTAAACATTCAAAAAGAAATATTGGATGGATATAGGGATGATATTATAAAATATGCTCCAGAAGATGAGAAAGTAAAAATAAGAGCTTGTTTTGATAGCATACCAGTACAACTTGCTAAAGATAATAAGAAGTTTCGATATAATTTAGTACAAAAAAAGGCCGATAAAAGCAAATTATTTAATTCTTTAGAGTGGTTATATGATGCCGGTATAATTAATTTCTGTTATAATTTAAGAAATCCTGAAGCTCCGTTTGAAGGAAATAAAATTATTGATTCTTTTAAAGTATATATGAAAGATACTGGACTTTTAATGGCTATGATGGATGAAGGCTCACAACTTGAAATTATGAATGGAAATTTAGGTATATACAAGGGAGCAATTTACGAAAATATTATTGCAGATGTCTTTACTAAATCTGGTAAAAAGCTATATTATTTTGAAAAAAATTCAACTTTGGAAGTGGATTTCTTTATTAGATATAATAATGAGGTAACTGCGGTTGAAGTTAAATCTGCAGATAATACTAAATCAAAGTCATTAAATTCAATTATGAATAATTATGGGGTTAAACAAGGTATTAAACTATCTACGAAGAATATTGGATATGATAGTAATGGAGTCTTAAGCTTACCACTTTATATGAGTATGTTTTTGTAGGAAAGTAATGAAGTAAAAGGAGTAAAAGAGTATGAAAAAAGAAGAATTTGAAAAGAAATATTGGAATTATTATTTGATGTTAGAAAAACGAGTAATTGAGTTAGAACCATATATTGCGTTTGATAAAAGTAATTATCAAACTTATTCATTGAGAATTATGGATTTACTCATTAGTGTCTGTTGTGAAGTAGAATCTTTATTTTTATTAATTAGTAAAAAAGCGGGCAATATTAATTCTTATTTAACCTTTTTAAATAATGACCAATTTTATAGTTCTGTTAAAAATGATTTAGTAAATTTTAAAGAAAATGACACTTTAGAACCATTTAAGCTTAATTCTAAACATCAATTAGAATGGTGGCATTCGCATAACTGTTTAAAACATAACAGAATAAATGATTTTCAAACAGCAACTTTGAAAAATTTAGTAAATGCATTAGCAGGATTGTATTTACTTGAAATTTATTATTATAATAATAATTATTTTAAAAAAGATGATACAACTGTACCAGAGGTTGAATCAAAACTTTTTAAGAGTGACAAGATAAAATCAAATATAGCATCATTAACTTCGATTGTTTGCGATGTATGGTAGTGTGTGAGGTGATTTATGAAAAAGTTTCAATTAATAACCTACAATCTTGAATTATTCAATAATTTTGAACAGGATTTTGATATTAGTAATTTTAATAATTTAAAATCACTAGATAATTATGATATAAACATTTTTGATTTATCATCAGAATATATTTGGCAAAATAAAACTAGTTGGGACCATTGTCCATCAACAAATGTTTTGTTATCTTCAGATTTTTATAGTATAAAGAAAATGATAAAAAATTCTAATAAAACAAAAATACTTATAATATTACCACAGAATATTTATTTTCAAGGAAGAATTCAATTAAAAGATATGATCCCAACTTTCAAAAAAATTATTGATCAATTAATTGTATTTGATTTTATTAGTTTAGAATATGAAAATAATGACACTTTAATAAATAATAAAGAATGTAGTTCAGCCTTTTATTTTATAAATAATATAGGCCAAAATATTACAAAATCTAGAAATAGCGAGAAAATAACGACAATATCTATAGATAATGTTGTTATTACAACATTAAATTTGCTTGAAAACAATGATGCAAGTGTTTTGTTTGATTTTTTTGAAGAAGCTAACCTTATAGACAAAGTAAAAAATTATCCTGATTGGCTAGAAGCGTATAATTTTGCAGATGATGAAATTCAATACAATAAAATTGAACAAGCAAAAGCTCAAATTGAAGTGCAAAAAAGCATAATTGCAAATGCAAATGAGGTTTTAATGAAAAATTTAAGGTATAAATCAATTTTGTTTACAAATTCAGCTGATTTAGTAAAAGTTGTGTTTGAGATTTTAGAGTATATTTTTGATATTTCATTAGCTGATTTTAAAGATGATGGAAAAGAAGATTTTCTGTTTAAAAAGGATGATATAACGTTTATAGGCGAAATAAAAGGTGTGACATCTAATGTTAAAAATGAGCATATAAGCCAATTGGATGTTCATTGCTCTAAATATATGGATAAGCTACAAGAAGAAAATATTACAGAAAATATTAAAAAAATACTTATTATAAATTATGAAAGAACAAGGGATATTAATATTCGTAATGAAATAAATGAGATGCAAATTAATTTAGCTGAAAAACAGAACACATTAATTATTGATACCCAAAAATTATTAATGATATTTGAAAAACTTTTAAATAATGAGTTGTCTAAAAACAAAGTAATAGATTATATAAAAAAACATTCAGGAGTGGTTGTATTAGATGAAATCAATTGATAAAAAAATATTTAAAATTATTCGAGATAATTATGGTTGGGTAATTGCTATTCTAACCTTTTCTGGAGTAATTGTTTCTTTTATAGTGAGATGGTCTAATTATTTATTTTCAAAAATTAAATTTGATTATTATGGTTTAGATTATGGTTTGTATACTCAAGAAGATACAACAATTTTGTATGATTTTAGTTTATCACTCTTAATCACATTATGTTTTTATTCAGTATGTTATAGTATTTATAAAATAAAAAAAGATTTTAAGAGTAAAGAAAAAGATAAGAAAAAAATATTTTGGAATGTGGTAATTGTTTTTGTTTTTAATTTGTGTTTTACTTTTGTATTTGAACACTTTTCAGGTATAATTTCCAAAATTATTGCTTTTATTTTCATATTTATTTTTGAAATAATTGCAACAAATTTTTTTCACGTTATGCTAACCAAAGAAGTAAAACTTAAGTCATATTCCTTTTGGGATAATGTAAAAAATGTGCCATTTTTTATTATAGGACTATTTATGCTATATTTATTTAATTACTATTGTTCATTAAGTTCAAATAATGGTTTTAGAGTAATTGACGATAATAAGGTAATAGTTTATACCACTAAAGATTATTATTTAGTATTAGATTATAAAATTGATAAGGATAAAATGTTCATTTATAAAAATACACAAAATAAAATTGATAATTTAAATGTAAATAGTAAGTTTATAAAAGTAAAAGAACATGTAATTATAAATAATTAATTTAATAATTTGAATAATTTACGTTAAAACGGGTTTATAATCTGTTTTTTCTTTTATTTTCTTTAAATTTAGTTTATAATAATATTATGAAGGGAAGATAATATGAATTTAGTGGTAAATGATCATAATGTGTTTTTAATCGTTTTTGTAACGTTTTTAGTTAGTGTACTTTTAGTACCAATAGTTAAAAAAGTTGCAGAGCATGTTGGTGCGATGGATGTACCAAATGCTAGAAAGGTACATAAAAAACCTATGCCTAGGTTAGGGGGACTTGCAATTTATATTGCTTTCTTATTTGGTTATATTTTATATGGACAAATAAGTACTCAGATGATTTCTATTTTAATTGGTAGTTTTTTGCTTATAATAGTTGGTATATTTGACGATATAAATTCTGTTCCAGCTAAATATAAGTTTTTAGTGCAAACTATAGCTGCATCAATAGTGGTAGTGTATGGTAAGCTTGGTTTTTCTGAATTAACTATCTTAGGTTTATCTTTTCATTTTCCAATGATTATAAATGATATACTTGCAATATTCTTTATAGTTGCAATTACAAATGCTATTAATTTAATTGATGGCTTAGATGGTTTATCAAGTGGGATTAGTGCTATATATTTTTTAACAATTGCTGTTATAGCTTTAATAACTAATAAGCTTGGGGGGATTGATATAATACTTTCACTAATAATGCTTGGGGCTACTCTTGGATTTTTGTTTCATAATTTTCCACCTGCTAAAATATTTATGGGGGATACAGGTAGTTTATTTTTAGGTTTTATGATTTCTATTATAGCGTTACTTGGATATAAAGTTACAACGTTTACATCACTTGTTGTGCCTATTGTGGTTTTAGCTATTCCAATATTTGATACATTATTTGCAATTTTAAGAAGACTTTTAAAAGGTCAAAGTGTTGCAGTTGCTGATAAAGAACATTTTCATCATCAACTTCTTAAGATGAAATATAGTCCAGTTGCGAGTATTCTAATTATTTATGCAATTGATATATCTTTTGCAGTTGTATCAATACTTTATGTGCTTGGTGATAATCAATTTGCAATTGCAATTTATGTTGTATTAATGATACTATTGTTATTTGTTATACTTAGAACAGATATTCTATTTGAACATAAAAAGAAAAAGTGAAAATGTTCATTTTTTTCTTTTTTTTAATAGTAATTATTTTCTTTTTTTTGCAAAATTTTGTTGACATGTTCAAAAAAAAATGATAAAATCAAAATATGAACATTAAAGGAGGAAAATATATGAAGAAAATTATTGTTCTAATAATGGGGTTATTTCTTTTAACAGGATGTGGTAGTAAAAAAGATAAGGTTATTATTTATAGTTGTACAGAGGAAAATGTAACACAAGCGTTAAATCAAAAATTTAAAGAAGATTTAAAAGATGTAGATGTTGTGATTCAAAATATTTCAACTGGTAATTTGGCAGCTAAAATTAAAACGGAAGGTTCAAAAATTGAAGCTGATATCGTTCTAGATTTAGAAACATCACATGCAGAAAATTTAAAGGATAATTTTGCAGATATATCATCATACGATACAAGTGTGTATACAGATGGTATTAATAACTCTGATAAATATTTACTATGGACTAAATATAGTATTGGATTGATAGTTGACAATAAATACTTAAAAGAACATAAATTAGATGTTCCAAAGACATATGAAGATTTATTAGATAAAAAATATAAAGGCTTAATTGCTATGCCAGATCCAAAAACTTCTGGTACTGGTTATGCATTTTTCTTAAATGCTGTAAATGAAATGGGAGAAGACAAAGCTGTTGAATATTTTACAAAATTGAAAAAGAATATCAGGGAATTTACAGCATCAGGTTCTGGACCCTCAAATTTACTTAAACAAGGTGAAATTGCTATTGCAATGGGAATGGTAAGTCAAGGTGTAACTGCAATAAACGATGGTTATGATTTTTCAATTATTGAATTAAAAACTGGTATGCCTTATAATACTACATCATTTGCAATTATAAAGGGAAAAGAACAAAATGAAAGTGTAAAAAAAGTATATAAATATTTAATAGAAAAAGGCGTTAAATTTAATTCTGAAAACTTTTTTCCAGAAGGTATAGTAAAAGATGAAATCTCAAACTTTAAAAATTATCCGACTATTAAAAAAGTCGCTAATATGAAAAATTATGATAATATTAAAGTTAAAGAAGAATTAACAAAATTGTGGGGAAAAGTTAATGGATAATTTAAAAATTGAAAATTTAACAAAAATATATGATGGGAAAACAGTTTTAAATAAAATTAGTTTTGAAGTAAAATCTGGAGAATTTTTATCAATACTTGGTCCATCTGGATGCGGGAAAACTACTCTTTTAAAAATACTTATTGGAATTGAGAAAACAAATAGCGGAAGTATTTTTAAAGGTAAAGAAGATATAACAAAGGCTGATCCATCAAAAAGAGGAATGGGAATAGTTTTTCAAAACTATTGCCTTTTTCCGAATATGACAGTTTTGCAAAATGTTATGTATGCTTTAAATATTAAAATAAAAAATAGTGATGAATCAAGAAAATTAAGTTTAGAAATGTTAGAATTAGTAAAAATGGAAGAACATAAAAATAAGTATCCTCATGAGTTATCTGGTGGACAACAACAAAGAGTGGCAATTGCCAGAACACTTGTGTTAAATCCTGATATAATTTTATTTGATGAACCTATGTCTGCTTTAGATGCTGATAATAGATTAACATTAAGAAAAGAACTTAAAAATATACAAAGTAAATTTAAAACAACTATGATTTATATAACTCATGATCAAGAAGAAGCTTTTTCTTTGTCTGATAGAGTTATGGTAATGAAAGATGGAAATATAGAACAAATTGATACACCAAATACAATATTTAATAAGCCGGCCAATGAATATGTAAAAAAATTTGTTACCAATCATTTAATTGAAAAAGTAAGTTCAATTGAAAAATGTACAGGAATTGATTTATAATGAAAAAGATTAGTAAAGTTAATGTATTTGTTTTTATTTTTCTATTATTTTTTGTTTTTTATCCATTGGTTCAAATGTTAGTGCAAGTTGATTGGGCTGATTTCAATGAAATAATTAATTCTTTGGCTTTTAAAGAAGCTTTAAATAATTCATTAATTGTTACAAGCATATCAACACTTATATCAATAATACTTGCATATATTTTAGCGTTTACAATTAATAGAACTCCGATTAAACATAGAGCTGTTCTTCAAATGTTAATTACTGTACCAATGTTAATTCCATCGATTTCACATGGTCTTGGTTTGATTAATTTATTTGGAAATAATGGAATAATTTCTAAAATGTTTGATTTTAATATTATAGGCCCAACAGGTATAATAATTGGTTCTGTCCTTTATTCTTTTCCGGTAGCATTTTTAATGTTTTGTGATGGTTTTAATTATGTTGATAATAATCTTTATAATACAGCAAAAGTACTAGGTTTAAATAAATGGCAAACATTTAAAAAAGTTACCTTGTGTTATATGAAAAAGCCTTTAATATCTGCAGTATTTGCGGTTTTCACAATGATTTTTACGGATTATGGAGTACCTTTAGCAGTGGGTGGTAAATTTTTAACTTTGCCTGTTTATCTTTATAAAGAAGTAATAGGGCTTTTAAATTTTTCGAGTGGTACTATAATTGGTTTGTTTTTACTTATACCAGCTTTTATATCTTTTATGTTTGATTATCTTTCTAAAGATTTTTCAAATGGAAATTATAATAAAGAATTTAATTTTGAAAATAATAAAAAAAGAGATATTGTTTTAACAATATTTGTTTATTTAATTATTGGAATGATTTTTTTGATAATAGGTTCATTTATTTATTTTGCTTTTATTGATAATCCTAGACTTAATCCTGTTTTTTCTTTAAAACATTTTGAGTATGTATTAAATAATAATATTTTAAAATTTATAATTAATTCATTATTAATATCAATATTTACAGCTATAATTGGAACAATAATAACTTATTTTACAGCGTATTCCACTGCAAGAATTAATAATAAAGTATCTAAAATTATTCATCTTTTAGCTATTTCATCTTTAGCTATTCCTGGTATTGTTTTAGGTTTATCATACACAATAAGTTTTAGTGGGACATTTATCTATAATACATTTATTATCTTAATAATAGTTAATATTATACATTTTATGGCCAGTCCATATTTAATGGCTTATAATGCATTAAAAAAAGTAGATCCAAATTATGAAGTTGTGGCAAAAACATATAACATTAGTTCTTTTAAAATAATTAAAGATGTAATAATACCTTGTACAAAGAAAACTATTCGTGAAATGATTTGTTATTTCTTTGTAAATTCAATGATAACAATATCTGCAGTGGCATTTTTATTTAATACGAGAACCATGCCGCTTTCCCTTTTAATTAATACATATGAAGGTAATATGTTATTGGGTGAAGCAGCAATTATATCATTAATTATACTTTTCTTTAACATAATTGCTAAAAGTGTGGTATACTTAATAAATAGAAAAGAGAATAGGAGTAGTAAAAATGCAATTAACAATTAATCAATTTGAAGTATTAACAACAATTGAAAGAAATGAAAAAAAATTATCTCAGAGGGATATAGCTAAAGAAACTAAGTTGTCACTTGGTACAATTAATAAAGTTATTTCAGAACTACTAGAAAATAAATTAATTGACAAAGATAATGCTATTACTCAGAATGGTTTAAAAGTTTTAGAACCATATAGAGTTAAAAGAGCTATCTTTTTGGCTGCAGGATTTGGTTCTAGACTTGTTCCAATTACCTTAAATACACCAAAACCAATGGTTTTAGTTAATGGAAAAAGAATAATTGAAACTTTATTAGATGCTGTAGTTAAAGCAGAAATAGAGGAAATTTATATTATTACAGGATATTTATCAGAACAATTTGAAATTTTAAAGAAAAAATATCCTCAAATAAAATTTGTTGAAAATAATATGTATAATGAAGCAAATAATATTTCATCTGCGTATTTAGTTAGAAATTTAATAAAAAATGCATATGTTTTAGAATCTGATTTATATCTTTATAATCCAAAATTAATAAGAAAATATGAATATCATAGTAATTTTTTAGGATATTATGTTGATAGAAGTGACGATTGGTGTATTGAAGTTAAAAATGGAATAATAACTAAAGAAAAAGTTGGGGGAATAAACTGTTATCAAATGGTTGGTATTTCTTATTATGATGAAAATGACGGACAAAGTATTGAAAAAGATATGGAGAAAGTTTTCAACTCTCCGGGTGGAAAAGAAAAATATTGGGAACAAGTAATTCTTGATGTATGTAAAAAAAATTATAATATTTATTTAAGAGAATGCCAAAAAGAAGACATAATAGAAATTGATACATTTAATGAACTAAAAGCCATTGATAAAACTTATGATGTTTAAGGGAGTATTATATGAAAAACTCATTATTTAAAAATTCAATGTTTAAAGCTTTGTTATCAATTTGTAATATAATTATTCCCCTAATTATTGGACCATATGTTACACATTTGCTAAATGTTGATTTATATGGTTCTTTCAATAAGGTAATATCAGAACTAAATATTTTTATTGTTATTGGCAGTTTTGGAGTTTATAATTATGGAATTAAAGAGATAAGCAAAATAAGAAATGATAAAACAAAAGTAAATGATATGTTTACAAATTTATTTGTAATTTCTTTGATTACTAATTTAATTGTTTGCACAATATATTTATTTTATGCTTTTTTAACTTCTAGTGGAATTGTTTTGATAATTTATTTAACTTCTTCAGTTCAATTTTTAGCCAATATTTTTTACATGGAATTTGTTAATGAAGCTTTAGAAAATTACAAATTTATTACAGAAAAAACCTTAATAGTTAGAATTTTATATTTATTATGCATTTTTCTTTTTGTAAAAAATGAAAATGACATAATACTGTATTCAATTATATATTCTGGTGTAGTTTTTATTAACAACATAATTAGTTATTTATATATTAAAAAACATATAAAATTTAATTTTAAAAATTTAAATTTGAAGAGATATTTGAAACCATTGTTAATGATTTTTCTTATTGGATCAGTTGAGATTTTATATTTCCAATTAGATAAGGTAATGTTAGGAAAATTAGTTAGTGATGTATCTGTGTCTATTTATCAAATTCCTTACATGATTATGTCAATGATAATAACTATACCAACAGCTGTAGTGTCAGTGTCGATTCCAAGATTATCAAATATACTGACTGAAAAAGGAAAAAAAGAATATGAAGATAAACTTAGTTCTGTTTTTTCTTATTTTATGATTTTAATATTACCTGTATGTTTTGGCGTTTTTGCTCTTTCTGACGAAATAATTTATTTATATGCTGGTCAAAAATATTTAGAATCAGCTGCTTTGTTAAAAGTGTTTTCGATTACTAGAATATTTATTGGTTTTGAAGCTTTTATGACGTTGTTAATAATATATATTAATAACAAAGAAAAAAAACTTCTTCAAATATTCTCTTTAGTTGGTTTTTTAAATCTTATTGTTAATATAGTTCTTTATAAAATAAATTTATTTAATCCATTAAATGCAGCTCTAAGTACTGGAATATTATATGTTCTGTTAGTTTGTTTAGAGTTTTGGTACATAAGAAAGAAAGTAAATGTAGATGTAAAAATATTTAAGAAAAACAATTTTTTATACCTTTTACTTTCGTTAAGTTTTGTATTAGTTAGTTATTTTACTCATTACATATTTAATAACATGTATATTGTTATTTTATCAACTATGTGTTTATGTATTTTAATTTATGTAGTTGGACTTTTAATAAGCAAAGATCAAATAACTTTAAATACAATAAACAATTTTTGGTTAAAGTTTAAAAGGAGAAAATCATGAAAAAAAACGTTATAATGATTGTATTGGATTCTGTAACATATGAAAATACTTTATCTAATACTGGAAAGACTTGTCCAATGCCATTTTTACATTCATTAATGAAAAAAGGAATTAATGCTACAAAAGTGTATTCTGAAGCCCCTTATACTGAAGCTGCTTTAGTTTCACTTTTATGTGGTGATAATACATTAGATAAAACAGGACATATGAAAAGAAACTTAAATCATAAGACTCTTTTAGAAACTTTTGAAGATAATGGTTATGAAATATTTTCTAATGCGTATCAGCCAGCAATTTATCCTAGTGGTCAAATGCATGAATTTGAAAATAGATTCTATAATTTTCCTTTTTTATTTTCTCAGGAATGGGATTATAGACTTAAATATTTTAGTGAAATAGATGATTTAAGTAATGATGAATTAAATTTAGTTGTAGATATTTTAAACGATAATTTTAAAGCGTGGATTAAATATTTTAAAGACATTCAAAATAAATCAAAATCATTGGATTTAATATATGATACATTGGAATTGACTGATTTTGATAAAAATTATAATATTTTGAAAAATGAATATAATGATTTTAAAAAAAATAAAAGTTCTTACGCAAAAAAAGTATTAGAATTAAAAAATGAACATATTTTGGCTAAAATTAGAAATTATGAAGAAATGAATAGAGTAAATGAAAATTTTAAGAAAAAGATTCAAAAAAAATATATGAAATTTTTAAAGAAAGTTTTGTATAAAAATTTTTGGTTAAATTTAAAAAATAATCGACTTTCATTTATAACAATAAAGAATTTTCTTAAAGCTAAGGAATATAAAAAAGTTATTAGATATTTTATAAATTATTTAAATGCTTTGATAGATAAAGACCTTTTAGGAAGATTAAAACTTTATGATAGAGTTAAAATGGTTCCTAGTTTATATAAAATGCTTAATCACTTTTTAGATTGGCATGAAAATCGAAGTAATAATAAGCCATATTTTGCATACATCCATGCTGAAGATAATCATTTCCCTGAAACTTTTTTTACATATGATGAGGAAAATGAAAATCTGTTAAATCAAGAATTTGATGAAGCTAAAAAATATTTAGCAAGAATTAATGAAAAATATAAAGGTTCAATAGCTTATGATTTATCATTAAATTATGCTGATAATACATTGAAAAGATTTTTTGAAAAACTTGATAATAAAAAAATGTTAGATGATACAATTATTTTAATAACAGCTGATCATGGATTTTCGTATTATTATAACCCTATAAGGGAACAGTTTGTGACAAATTTTTATAATGAAACATATCATATTCCTTTGGCTATATATGATAAAGATTTAAAACCTAAGTGTTTAGACAACTTTTTTATGTCAAAGGATATTTTTCCAACTCTT
This sequence comes from uncultured Mycoplasmatota bacterium, assembly GCA_900551525.1. GTDB lineage: Bacteria > Bacillota_I > Bacilli_A > RF39 > UBA660 > Onthocola_B. The sequence continues at coordinate 13,956 of URWD01000004.1, read as the reverse complement.
TTGGATTTAGTTGGTCTTAAAGTATCTAGTGATATAGATTCTAAATCATTGTTAAAATTTGATGGAAGAGATTATGCTTTGATTGAATATATGGGCGGAGGATGTCCAGATTATTATCGAAGAAATTTGCTTATAGGTTTGAGAAATAAAAAAGTAAGTTTTGTTCTTTCAATTCCATTAAATGATTTTTCAAAATACAAATTTATAACTTTCTTTGATTTAGAAAAAGATCCTATGGAAAAGAATAATTTAATTTATTCAAAAATTGATATAAATTCGATACAAAATGAATTAAAAATAATAGAAAAAAGATTTGAAAATATAAAAAAAGAAATAGAAATTAAATATTCTGGTAGTTTTTATTAAAATTATATGATAAAATGAATTAGTGGGGAAAATTTGATGTGAGGTATGTACAATGAAAATTAGTAAATATTTAAATGAAAAAAATGTAAATAATCTTATAAATATAGTGATTATTTTTTTGGTATGCTTTATTCCATTTAGGGAATATATATCATATTATACAATATCTTATATCAAATTTCTTCCTGATATAATTATATTTGTTACTTTTGTTTTTTTATTATTATTTAAAAAAATCAAAATTAGATTTTCAGCATCTGATATTATCATTTTATTGTTTGCTTTAGTGACTTTTATTACTAATATATGTCTCAATCAAAGAGGAATTTTACCATTCTTGTTAGAATTAAGAAGTCTGTTTTTATATTATGTGCTTTATTACATTTTAAGAAATACAAAGATTGAAATTAATTGGAATTTATTTTCCAAAGTATTAAGTTTGGTTATTTTTATTGTTTCTATATTTTCTATAGTGGAAAAAATTTTTAATAAAGATTTTTTGTTTCCTAATGCATGGGCAAGTTCTATTGTATATAAAGATAATTTTGCTAGAGTTTATTCTGTATTTAATAACCCGAATACTTATGCAACATTTATTGTGTTATCATTTTTTTTGCTAAATTATTTAGAATATTATAAAGATATAAAATGTTATAAATTTATTTATATTTTGTTATTAATTAATTTGTGGTTAAGTGCATCACGTAGTGCAATGATTATTTTTGCTGTTTATATTTTTGTTTATTTGATTTTAATTATAAAAAATAAATATAAAGATAAGTTGTTAAATTTGCTAGTTATTGCACTTATATCTTCAATTTGTATTTTTGGAATTAGTAAAATGTCAAATAATTATTATTTTGCAACTGTTGTTGATAAAAAACCTGCTGGAGTTATTGATGTAATTATCGATGCAAATGGACACAGACATAATAATCCATTAAATCCTAATTCAAACAAATATAATTCAGATATCATTGATGATATTGCTAAAAGAGAAAGTGGCGGGTTAATAAATAGAATTCTTAGTTTATTTAAAGGAAACATATATGATTTGAGTACTAAAGACGGAAGAATATATAAAATAATGGTTGGTATAAAAGTGTTTAAAGATTATCCTGTAATTGGAAGTGGTTTTGGTACTTTTGGTGATAGTGCCAGCCTAATGATAAATCCTATTGATTTTTATGAAAAGTATGATTTAGAAGATAATTTTTATTCTGATAATCAATATTTAACAATAATTGTTGAATGTGGAATTTTAGGTACAGTTTTAATGGCAGCATTTGTTATTTCTTTAATTATAAAATATAGAAAGAATATTTTGAAGTTAACAGTAGTTTTTTGTGTTATGATTTTATGTTTATTTTATAATACTCTCGAAGTACAAATAGCTATGTTTATGTTTTACTTATTTTTGTGTTTACCCGAAAAGGAGAATGTCAATGAAAAGTAAAGCAAGAATATTAAATTATGATTTGTTAAGAATTGTAGCAATGATAGGTGTTGTACTTATTCATGTTAATGGTTTTTACCTCTATTCAGTTGATGTAAATAGTAAAAGATTTATCATTCTTAATGCTTTCACGAGTTTAGTTAGGTTTTCTGCTCCTGCTTTTATTATGATATCTGGTGCTTTTTTTCTAAATCCTAAGAAAGAATTAACAACTAAGAAAATATATCACAAATACATATCTAGAGCTTTGATAGCTTTATTGGCAACTAATTTGATTTATATTTTATACTTTTATTTTATTGTGAATGGCTATAGAGGTTTTGGGTGGATAAAATTATTTTTAGTTAGAACCATTAATGGGGATCCTTCTGCTGAGCAATTATGGTATTTGTATGCTGCAATATGGCTATATATGTTAACTCCAATTTTGAGAAAAATAACTGCTAACTCATCAAAAAAAGAAATTGAATATTTTTTACTTATAGGATTTATTTTTACTGTTTTCTTTCCAACTTTAACAACGTTTTCATCTTTTCAAAATCTAAAATTTGTAAACTTTGTTCATAGTATGGGAGTAGATTTAAAAATTAATTATATATTGTATTTTTTTGCAGGATATTATATTGATACTTATTGGAAGAAAAAAATGAAAAAGTATAATAAATATGCTTATGTTTTATATGTTTTATCTATTTTGTATACTATTGTTGTTGGGACATACATATCGATAAATAATAGAACTGCCACATTGTCAAATGTTTATTATTATTTTTCTGTTAATGTTTTTATGTCAACTATTGCTATATTTATTATATTTAAGAGCTTAAAAATTAACGAAGATAACCATAAATTGGTTAGTGTAATAAATTATTTGTCGTCTCGTTCTTTTGGGGTTTATTTGATACACGTTTTGTTAATATCAATATTTTATAAATATGTTCCAAATATAAATGAGGTAGTATTAGTTCCACTTTTTACGCTGTTTGTGGTGTTTTTGAGTTTGATTTTAACTGAAATATTAGGGCTTATACCTTTTATTAGAAAAAAAATATTTATGTATTAAAGGAGTAGATATGAAAAAAATAACCATCTTAGCTTTACATTTAAATTTTGGAGGAGTAGAAAAGTATATATCTTCATTATGTAAAATGCTTGAAGACGACTATGATATTGAGTTAATAGTTACATATAGAAGTAAACCAGCCTTTGATTTTAGTAGAAAAATTAAGATTAGGTATTTAATAGATGGCATGCCAAATAAGGACGAATTTAAAAAAAGTTTAAAGAATAAACAAATTTTTAAAACTTTTAAAGAAGGAATTATAGCTGCTAAAATGCTATTATTAAAGAGAATATTAAATATAAAGGCCATAAAAAACATAGAAAGCGATTATATTATTACAACTAGAGAATTTCATAGTAAGTTAGTTGGAAAATACGCAAAAAAGAATATAGTAAAAATAGCTACTGAACATAATTATCATAATAATGACGTTAAGTATGTGAATAAACTTTTAAAGTCCGTAGCCAATTTCAACTTTTTAGTAGTGGTTTCCAATGAATTAAAAGAATATTACAATAAATTGTCAAAGACAAAAGTTGTATATATACCAAATACTATTGATTTTATTCCTAAAGAAAAAAGTAAATTAAATAAAAATAACATTGTTGCAGTTGGAAGGTTTTCAAAAGAAAAAGGGTTTGTAGATTTGATTGATGTTTTTAAATTAGTGAATAATGAAATTGATGATTCAAAATTGTATTTAATAGGTGATGGAAATCAAATGCCATTGATAAAAGAGAAAATTGATAATTATGGATTAAATGGTAAAGTGATATTAACAGGATTTTTATCTCAATCAGAAATAAAAAATTTTTATTTAGAATCGAAATTATATGTTATGACTTCTTATACCGAAAGTTTTGGGCTTGTCTTAATTGAAGCAATGAGTTACGGACTTCCTTGTGTCGCATTTGATTGTGCTTCTGGTGCTCGTGAAATAATTAATGAAAATAATGGTGTTTTAATAAGTGATCGAAACAGCCAAGATATGGCAAAAGAAATTATTAAATTATTTAAAGATTCTGAAAGATTAAAAAAACTTGCTGCACAGACTTTAAATACTTGCAAAAAGTATTCAATGGATGAAGCAAAACAAAAATGGATGAACTTGTTGGAGGATGAAAAATGAAAAAATATTTAAAAATAATATATAAAAAAAGTGAGAAAGAATATTTTAATTTGTTAAAAGAGTATTTAGAAAATAATGAAAAGAAGTTTATCATAACTGCTAATCCAGAAACACTAACGATGGCTGAAACTGATGAAGAAGTAAGTAAGATGTTACTAGATAAAAATAACAGTGTAGTTCCTGATGGGATTGCTATTGTTAAGGCTTGTAAAATGCTTGATATTCCTGTAACAGAAAGAATAGCGGGAGTAGATATTGCAGAATATTTGTTATATGAAGCATCACAATTAAAGAAAAAAGTATATTTGTTTGGTAGTAAACAAGAAGTTATAGATGGAATGAAAAATGTAATTAAAAAGAAATATTCTGGAATAAAACTAGTAGGTGCTACAAATGGATACATTGAAGATAAAGATAAAGAATTTGAAAATATTAAAAAAGCTAAACCTGATGTAATCATGGTTGCTTTGGGAATTCCTTATCAAGAAAAATTAATTTATAAGCATTTAAAAGATTTTGAGAAAGGAATATTCATTGGTGTTGGTGGTTCATTTGATGTTTTAAGTGGTACTAAAAAAAGAGCCCCTAAAATATTTATAAAATTAAATTTAGAATGGCTGTATAGAATTATGTGTGAACCTAAAAGATTAAAAAGATTTTGGAATAATAATGTTAAATTTATATTAAAAATAAAAAAAGAAAAATAGATTATAATTTATAAAGTTATTAAAGAAAATAGAGGAAAATGAAATGAATAAAGTAAAGATCAAACAATTAATTAACATAATGTTCTTGATATGTATTTTTATATATATTTTATTTAGTTTAATAAGGTCTTTTGTTAGACCAGATGAAATTATTGAAATGGAAAATCGGTATGCAAATAAATATGATTCAATTTCTTTAAAAAAGTATGTTGATGGGAGTATACAAAAAAATATAGAAAACACGTTATCAGATCAAGTTATATTGTCTTCAAGATTAAAAAAAGGTAACAATTATATAAAAGGTTTAACATTAAAAGCGTATGTTGATTTATATTATAAAAAACATGATTTAGATTACCTAAATGCAGGCGATGTTAATTTTTATGGTCCTGAAAATTTGGTTTATTATTATAGAGATTTAAATAATATATCTCAATATTTAGATAAAAAAATTGAAAACTATAATTCTTTTGCAAATAAGAATAAAGATGTTGATGTATATTTATATTATATAGAAAAAGATACAGATATAAACTTTAAAACTGATAAAAAAATTGATATTTTTGAATATCTTCAAAAAAGATTAAATAATATTAAAGATTCTAAGTTTGAAATTGATAACTTTGAAGATTTTAAAGAATATTTTTATAAAACTGATCATCATTGGAACTATAAGGGTTCATATAAAGCCTATACTGAAGTTTTGGATTTAATGAATATAAGTAATCCAGTTAAGTATGTTGATGAGATTTGTTTAAATAAAAGTTTTAGTGGGTCAAAAGCAAGTGCATCTGTTTTTAATAAAATTATGAAAGATGATTTTTGTGCTTATAAATTTAATTTTAGTAACTTAGATATTACTGTTAATGGTGAGAAAAAAGACTATGGTGCTCAAGCTGAGTTTTTTAATAATACTACTGACCTAAATATTACTTATGGTAATTTTTATGGTTGGGATGATGGAGAAGTAATATTTAAAAATAATGATAGTGATTCTAAAGATAATCTACTTGTAATTGGTGAATCTTATGATAATGCAATATTAAAATTGTTGGCTGAAAAATATAATACAACAATATCCATTGATTTGAGAAATTATAAGTATTATATGCAAAAGGATTTTGATTTTCAATATTATAAAGAAGAGTATAATATTAATAAAGTTTTATTTATAGGAAATGTAGACTTTTATGTAATGGATGAGTTTATGGTTAATTAGGAGGCAATTATGTTATTTAGTAGTACAACATTTATATTTATGTTTTTAACACTTTTATTAATTTTATATTTTCCAATTAAGAATATAAAGTATAGAAATATAATTTTGTTAATTTTTTCATTAATCTTTTATTCATGGGGAGAACCTAAATATATATTTTTAATGCTTTTAACAGTATTAATTGCTTATATTTTCGGATTATTAATCGATAAATATAGAAAAGATAAAAAGAAAAGTAAATTATTTTTAGTAATTAGTATAATACTTATTTTGTTAAATTTATTTATATTTAAATATTTAGATTTTAGTATTGGAATTATTAATAGTATATTTAAAACAAATATTGGTTTAACAAAACTAGTTTTACCAATAGGTATTAGTTTTTATACATTTCAAATATTATCGTATGTTATAGATTTGTATTGGGGTAAAGTTGGAGTTCAAAAAAACTATTTTAGATTACTTTTATATGTTTCATTTTTTCCTCAATTAATTGCTGGTCCGATTGTTAGATATGAAACAGTAGAAAAAGAAATTAGTGATAGAAAAACCACCTTAGATGGCTTTATATCTGGCTTCAAGAGATTTATTTGGGGGCTTGCAAAAAAAGTCATTGTAGCAAATAATGTAGCAATTTTTTGCGATTATGTTTATAATAATTATTCTTCTTATGGAAGTAATATTTTATGGGTTGCAGCTGTTTGTTATACGCTTCAAATATATTTTGATTTTTCAGGATATAGTGATATGGCTATTGGCTTAGGAAAAATGTTTGGCTTTAATTTTTTAGAAAACTTTAATTATCCATATATAGCAACTAGTATTAATGATTTTTGGAGAAGATGGCATATTTCTTTATCAACTTTCTTTAGAGATTATGTTTATATTCCTCTTGGAGGAAATCGTGTTAGCAAAATAAAATTCATTAGAAACATTTTTATTGTATGGCTATTAACTGGTATATGGCATGGAGCAAGCTATAATTTTATTTTATGGGGATTATATTATGCTATTTTACTACTAATTGAAAAAATGGTTACTGGCAAGTATATTGAAAAATTACCAAAAGTTTTAAAAATACTTTATTCTTTATTTTTTATAACGTTAGGTTGGGTAATATTTAGAGTTGAAAATATAAATGATTTAATATTAGTAATTAAGAAAATGTTTAGTTTTAATAATACCAGTTTTGTAACTTTGTTTAATAATAATGCTATGCTTATTTCCACTGTACCTTATATTATATTAGGAATATTTTTATCATTGCCAATTGATAAATGGTTTAAGGAAAAAGTTGATAAATCCAATAGCGTAATACTTACTTTAATTGAAGATTTAATTCTTGGTGTATTGTTTGGAATTTCTATTATGTTTTTGGTAAGTAATTCATATAATCCATTTATATATTTTAGATTTTAATAAAATCGAGATCAAATTGTATAATTTTAAAATTAGCAAAAGTTGTAAAAAATGAAAGTTTAATCAGAAGGAGGATAAAAATGATTAAAGTAATGAGTATATTTGGAACTAGACCTGAAGCTATAAAAATGGCACCTCTAGTAAAAGAATTAGAAAGAAGAAAAGAAATAGAAAGTATTGTTTGTGTAACTGCTCAACATAGAGAAATGCTTGATCAAGTGCTTAATACTTTTGATATTAAGCCAGATTATGATTTAAATATTATGAAGCAAGGACAAAGTCTTGCAGATGTTACAACTAGAGCATTAGTTGGGCTTGAAGAAGTAATAAAAGATGTTAAACCTGATATAGTTTTAGTTCATGGTGATACTACTACAACATTTGCAGGGGCACTAGCTGCTTTTTATAACCAAGTTGCTATTGGACATGTTGAAGCTGGACTTAGAACTTATGACAAGTATTCACCATTTCCAGAAGAGATGAATCGTCAGTGTGTTGATAGAATGACTGATATGTATTTTGCTCCAACCGAAATTAGTAAAAATAATTTGCTTAAAGAAAATATTGATGAAAGTAAAATTTATATAACTGGAAATACTGCAATTGATGCAATGAGTACAACTGTTGATGAAAATTATACCCATCCAGAACTTGATTGGATAAATGCTGGTGAAAGAATGATTTTACTTACTGCTCACAGAAGAGAAAACTTAGGTGAACCAATGCGTCATATATTTAGAGCTATTAAAAGAGTTGTTGATGAATTTAGTAATGTAAAAGTAATTTACCCAATTCATATGAATCCACGCGTAAGAGAAGTAGCAAATGAAGTATTTGGTGATGCTGATAGAGTTAAATTAATTGAACCACTTGAAGTATTTGATTTTCATAATTTTCAAAATAAATCATATATCATTTTAACTGATAGTGGTGGAATACAAGAAGAAGCACCTAGTTTAGGAAAACCAGTTTTAGTTTTAAGAGATACAACAGAAAGACCTGAAGGTATAAAGGCAGGAACTTTAAAACTTGTTGGCACAGATGAAGATGTAATTTATGAAGAAACTAAAAAATTACTTCTTGATAAAAAAGAGTATGAAAAAATGAGTAAAGCATCTAATCCTTATGGGGATGGCCATGCAAGTCGAAGAATAGTAGATGCAATAATAAAATATTTTGAAAATTAAACAATAATTTCGAAGTAGTATGTATTGCTAAAAAAATTTTTTTATTGTATACTTATACTTAAGTTAAGGAGTGAGAATTTATATGAATTCAATATGGGAAATATTTTTAGATGCAGTTGAAAATCATTCTGATAAAATAGCTGTTGCAGATCAAGATACAAAATATACATATAAAGAATTATTTGCAAAAGTAAAATTAATGACTGGTAAATTAATTAAATATCAAACTAAAAATCCTATTGTTATTTTTGCGGGAAGAAGTGTGGATACTCTTGTTCAAATTTTATCTGTTATAGGAAGTGGTAATTATTATATTCCATTAGACGCAAGCTTGCCTAAGGAAAAACTTAAAGCAATTTTTGCTGATGCGGATCCTATTGCAGTGTTAGGAAGTGAAGAAGATGAAAAATTAATAAATGAGCTTGATATTAAGGTAGATTTTTATACATGTGCACAATCCGAAAATATTGATTTTGATTTTTCTCCATTAAGTGGAGATGATCCGTTATATATGGTTTATACGTCTGGTTCAACTGGAAAGCCAAAAGGAGTTTTAAAAAGTCATGGTGGAATGATTAGTTTTATAAAAGCTTTTAGTAGCCTTTATCCATTTACTGATGATACTATTATTGGTAATCAAGCACCATTATTTTATGACGCTGCTGCAAAAGACCTATACTTATCGTTATATAATGCTGCAACGTTAGAATTAATACCTACTGAAAAATTTATATTGCCTGTAGGTTTAATTAATTATTTAAATGAGCGAAAAATAAATTGGATTTGTTGGGTACCATCAATACTTTGTTTAATTTCAAAACTTAACACTTTTTTGGAAGTAAAACCAATTTATTTAAAAAATGTTTTTTTTGTAGGTGAAGTATTTCCAATAAAACATTTAAAAAAATGGCTTGAAAATCTACCAGAAGTTAAATTTGTAAATCTTTATGGTTCATCTGAAATTGCTGGGGTTTGTTTATATTATGAAGTTACTGGTAATTTAGATAAAATAAATGTTTTACCAATGGGAAAAGCTATGCCAAATTGTGAAATTACTTTAAGAGATAATGAAAAAATAATTAAAGATTCTAATACTATTGGTGAAATATTTATTAGTAGTCCTGCACTTGCACTTGGTTATTATCACGATGAAGAAAGAACATCAAAAGTTTTCTTTGAAGAAAACGGTAAAAGAGTTTTTGAATCTGGTGACTTAGCACGTTATGATGAAGATGGAAATTTGTGTTTTATTTCTCGAAAAGATTTTCAAATTAAACATATGGGAAGAAGAATAGAACTTGGAGAAATTGAAGCAGAGTGTGATAAATTATCAGAAATAAACAGATGCTGTTGTTTATATGATGAAAAAAGAGAAATGATTACACTATTTTGTGAAATAAATGGTAATTTAACTTCTCAAGAAATAAGAAGTCTACTTAAAAATAGATTAGCAGACTATATGATTCCTAGTAAAGTTAAAATATATGAAAAATTACCATTAAATGCCAATGGTAAAATAAATCGTCAGGAATTAAAGAAAAGTTTATAAGAAAGGAAATGAATTATGGAAAAACTTATCGAAATTTTAATAGAAATTAACCCAGACATAGATTATCAAAAGGAAACAAAGTTAATAGATGGCAAACTTTTAGACTCATTTAGTATTGTCAATTTAGTAGCAGAAATATCTGATTCATTTGACATACAAATTAGTCCTAAATATTTAATACCTGAAAATTTTAATAGTGCAGAGGCTATGTGGAATATGATTCAAAAAATTCAAAATGAGGAATAATATATGTCTCTGATATCTTTCAAGTTTCTTCTATTTTGTCTAGCTTTGTTAATATGTTATTTTCTACTTCCAAAAAAAGTTCAGTGGTTTGTATTACTTATATTTAGTTTAATCTTTTATGCTTTTGCTGGAATAGAAAATTCTATTTATATATTAATTACGTCATTTTCAAGTTGGTTTAGTGCGATATGGATAGAAAAAATAAGTTTAAAAACAAAAAATTATTTAAAAGATAAAAAAGATATTACTGTCGATGAGAAAAAAATCATCAAAGCAAGGTCAAAGGGGAAAAAGAAATTAATTTTAATTGTAACCTTATTACTCAATTTTGGAATATTATGCGTATTCAAATATTCAAATTTTGCTATAGAACAATTTAATTCAATTATTGCTTTAATTGGTAAAGGTGACAAAATAAACAGTTTATCTTTAATTGTTCCTTTGGGTATATCATTTTATACTTTTCAAACTATGGGTTATCTCATAGATGTCTATTGGGATAAAAATGAAGCTTGCAAAAACCCTTTGAAATTGTTGCTTTTCGCATCATTTTTTCCTCAAATTACACAAGGCCCAATAAGTAATTATAATCAGTTATCTACTCAATTGTTTACTTCACATGAATTTGATTATAATCATTGGCTTTATGGTGTACAAAGAATGATATGGGGATTTTTTAAGAAAGTAGCAGTAGCTGACCTATTATCAAGTTATGTTAGTGATGTGTTTATAAATTATAATGAATATGCTGGAATAACTGTTTTAATAGGAATATTTATGTATAGTGTGCAAATTTATGCAGATTTTTCTGGTTATATGGACATAGTATGTGGTTTATGTCAAATAATGGGTATTGAATTAACTGAAAATTTTGAACGTCCTTATTTTTCTAAATCTATAGCAGAATATTGGCGAAGATGGCATATAAGTTTAGGAAATTGGTTTAAGTCATACATATATTATCCTATAGCAGTTTCAAAATGGAATACAAACCTAGGAAAAAATATTTCTCAAAAATTTGGTAAATTTGTTGGAAAAAACTTACCAGCCAGTATTGCATTAGTAGCAGTATGGCTTACTACAGGATTATGGCATGGTGCCAATTGGGGATATATAGCATGGGGCGGATTAAATGGATTATTTATTATATTTTCTATGTGGATGGAACCAGTATATAATTGGATTAAAGCAAAGTTAAAAATTGGTGGACCAATATGGAGATGTATTCAAGTAATAAGAACATTTATCTTAGTGACATTTATTAAAGTACTACCTGAAGCTAATGGTCTAAAAAATGGCTTAGGATTATGGAAAAGAATATTTACAGAACATACAATACCTACATCATTAAAAAATTTATTGCCATTTGCCAGTAAATCTGCTTTGATTATTATAGTTTTGGGTATAGTGCTAATGTTTGTAGTTAGCTTAATTCAAAGAAAAGGACCAGTTAGAGATAAGTTGAATAAGTTACCTACAATAGTGAGAGTATTTATGCTAGCTGTGCTTGTTTCAATTACATTATTAGTAACATTAGGTTTTAATAATACTGGAGGAGGATTTATGTATGCACAATTTTAAAAAAATAATTCTTCATACGGCTTTATTAATATTCTTTGTAATAATTATATTAATTTGTTCGACATTACCATATTTTTGGGGAGAAAGTTACTATTATCAAGATTATAAAGTACGTACATCACTTAGTGGAAAACTTGATACTCTAGTTATTGGCTCATCACATGCACTTCGTTCTATAAAACCAACAGTATTAAATGAAAAATTAAATACGAAAGCATATAATTTATCATCACCACTTATGAGTATGTATGGTAGATATGTTATGTTAGAAAAAGAAATAAATAGAAATCCAATAAAAACAGTTTATCTTGAAATATCCTATAATGCTTTAACATTAGATAAGAAAAATTTGGGTCTTGAAGGAGATTTATATGTTCTTGGTAGACTTGATAATGTATTTGAAAGAATAAACTTCTTCACAAATGCATTCACACCCGATGAATATAAAAAAGTATTTTCAGATATAATTGTAAGATCAAAAAATTCTTTTTCTATACACAATACAATTGAACAATATGAAACATTTGGTTACTTATCGATGCTAAGTAATAATCAATTGCTAAGTGATGAAACCAAAGAAAAAATAAAAAACACAAAAGTATTAGATACTAAAATAAAAGAAGAAAGTTTAAACTATTTTGACAAAATAATTAAATTATGTAAGAAAAATGATATAAGAGTTATATTAGTTGTAACTCCAGTTACAGAAAGAATGATACTCGAATATAGTAATCTTGATGATATATTTTCTCAATATATTGATTTAGCTAAAAAATATAATTGTGAATATTACGACTTTAATTTAGATAAACATAGAAAGAAATTATATTCCGAAGAAACATCCTTTTATGATATCACTCATATGAGTGATTCTGGTGCGGAAATATTCTCTAATCGTTTAGCAGAGATTATAAAAGATGTTGACCGAGGCAATAATGTATCAAATTATTTTTTGAATTCTTACACTGAACTAAAAAAAATTTTATAATATTATTTACAATTTAAAGTTTTTAAAACATTTATGAAGAAACTAAAAAATTACTTCTTGATAAAAAAGAGTATGAAAAAATGAGTAAAGCATCTAATCCTTATGGTGATGGTCATGCAAGTGAGAGAATAGTAGATGCAATAACTTCGTATTTTAGTAGACAATAAAGTAATGAAATGATTCATTGCTTTTTTTATTATAATTTTATACAAATGAAATAATTGTTACAACTAGTATGCTTGAGTATAGAAAATATAAAATGAAGTTAGTGAACAAATCATAATAAAAAAAGATGATGATCGGTCATCAAAACTGGTTATCAAAAAAAACGGTTATGAAGTACTAAGGTTGGAAAATGAAAAAATATAAAGTAATTGTATGACGTTGTACTAAAAAGTGATTCGAAGATATTTAACTTATCTTTAAAACTTATAGGTACTGATGAAAGTGTAATTTATGAAGAAACAAAAAAATTTTTTTGATAAAGAATTGTATTAAAAATAAGTAAAACCTCTAATCCTTATGGGGATTGTCTAGCAAATGAGAAAGTAGCAGATGCAATAATGAAATATTTTATTGACAAAAAAGGTTACCTATGTTACCATGTTATTAGCAACACAATAACAATATGAAAGTGTACAAGGGGGATTCATGAATGGAGATCAAATACGGTTATTATCGGAAATTAAAAAGTTAATTAAATTAAATAAAAAACATTTCAAATCCAGAAATGATAGAAATTATTTGGAAGATTTGTTAAATTTAGGATTAACTGAAGAAGAGGCATGGCAGCACATTTATTATTTAAAACCACAGTTTTATTTTGTTGATCCTAAACCTATATTTAGTAAATCACTAAAGAAATGTTTGACATTTAAAAAACTAATAAATAATAAAATTGCATATATTAAGTTATGTATAGATGATGATACTGTTGAAGCAGAATGTTGGTCTTTTCATGAAGATAGAAAATGAAGGTGTTAATATGAAATGTTATAATTGTGGAAGTGCAAACACATATGTTAAAGATTTTAAAAATGATTTTA
>URWD01000003.1 GCA_900551525.1 uncultured Mycoplasmatota bacterium | reverse complement strand
CTTCTTATTTTACTTGTGGCTTTTATTTATGATAAAGTTATTGTGTCAATTCTTCAGTGGCTATGTCGTTTAAAAGGGCTCTTCCTTTTTCATCTGGCATCGTAAATTTTTGGTGAAAATATCTAAGTGTTGCTCCAAGTTCTCCAGCATATCCTCCAACTTGTGTAATAATTAATTTAGCCATTTTTAAATCTTTCTTAGTAACACTAATTGGATAAGCCAAATGTTTTACATATTTAAACATATTTAGTCCCTCCAGTATTTTCCCATGGCCAAGGGTTATTAATCCATTCAAATTTATTAATAGATTCATTATCCATAACTTCAAGTGGACCATAACACTTTACATATTCCATTTCTTTTTCACATGATTTTTCTGTAAGTTCTTTAAATTTTTTTAACATTTGTGCATCTTCTGGATGTAAATCTAAGTAAATATTCAAATCATTAATTGCAAAAGATAATGCCATAATTTCTAAAAGTAATTCTTCTTGTTCATTTTTAGCTACAATTTTAGCTGGTTTATAATCTTTATAAGGAACATATTCATCTTGAAACATATTTCCTTTAGTAAATCCAGTTGGTACACTAGTAAGCATATTAGTTTTATCAAATTTTACTTCTTTAGGTATTGTAAATCCAAAGAAACCTAAATTATCATCAAATAACATAAATTTTCCTCCCTAACTTATAGTATGTTTTACCTAAAATATGTATTGGGTTAAATACTTAGGGTATAATAAATTTACACATCAATAAAATATTTATAAATAAATTTATTATAAGTAATTGACTTTAAGGACATTTTATTTTAAAATTATTAATAGGATAGGTTAGAGGCATATGGATAAATTACGCGTAAAATTAAAAAAAATCCTAAATAAAGATGTAACAAATCTTTTAAATAAATATAAAATTCTACTGGTAAGCATAGCTATAGTAGTAATTTTAGCATGTGTAGGATTAATAGTTTCATATGCATTTTACCAAGTTGTAGATACTACACCAGTTATACTTAGTACAACCCCTAAAATTCCTGATTTAGATGTTAGAATCATGGCTGAAGATAGAGATACAAATGGAAATGGAGTTAATAGTTACTCTGTATATCCGTATATACCAAAAGCAGGTTATAAATATGAAGCAAGCATGAGTTATTGTACAAATGGTGGAACAATAAATTATAATGCAAGTACATATGATGCAAGCATAAATGCAACCGGACATGATGTTTGTTATTTATATTTTAAATCAACAGCAAGCCTAGATATAACCCTTGAAGTATATGCCGAAAATGTCAATAGTGATGGAGTAGGAAACGGAGTATATACAAAGCTTGAAACAACATCATTACCATCAATAGGATATGAATTTAATAGTAGCAAATCTTATTGTGTATATGCCGATGATTTAAATACACATGTAACAGATTCAACAGTAACATTTGATACAAATAAACAAAACTTTACAGTTAATGCCAGTAAAAAAGGTGCAATATGTAAAGCTTATATGGATGCAATGGATGTAGATATTGCCTTAAAGATTTATGTTCAATCAAAGAAAGGTTCATCAACATATTTTGAAGTAGATAAAATACCAACAAATAACTTCTATGAAATAGGTGCTAAATCTGCTTGTACAGGTACATCAACAATGAGTATGAAAAATCAAAAAATAATAATAGCTGCAACAAATAGAACAAATTGTGTAGCATATTTAAATGTTGGTTCAGGACCAATACTTGAAAGTATGCAAAACATCGTTAATGGTCAAAATGTAACAATAAATTTAACTAATAGCAATATCGGTGTTACACCAACTACTTATTACTATTCTAAAGATAATGGTGCAACATATGTAACAAGCACATCAAATAGTTATACATTTACAAATTTAACACCACTTACAGAATTTACTTTTAAAGCTTATTCTGTAGATGCATCTGGAAATACATCAGGAATTTTAACAACCACAGCAACAACTGACTATGTTTTAGATAAACCATTTGATTATCAAAATTCTGCACAACAATTTAATGTGATTGTTTCAGGCTACTACAAAATGAGAGTATGGGGAGCTCAAGGCGGATACAGAACTACTGAAGGAAATTCAGGTCGTGGTGGATATGCTGAAGGAACAATATATCTAAATGCTGGAGATGTTCTTTACATTCACACTGGTGGAGCTGGTGGAAATGGTTCATCTGGTTGTGGTTCAACTATATGTGCAGGAGGTTACAATGGTGGCGGCTACCGTTATAAGTATTATGGCGGTGGCGGTGGTACCGATATACGTATTAACACAGATTCGTTACTTGCCCGTGTAATTGTAGCTGGCGGTGGTGGTTCAGATGGAGCTACCGGTAAAAAGGGTATGTATGGCGGTGGAACAACTGGTGGTTCAAGTACAGAAAGTTATTCTGCTGTAGGTAACTATGGTGGAAAAGGCGGAACTCAAACATATTCAGGTTATTCAGCATCATACACAATAACAACCCAAACAACAACTGGTTTAAATTCAAATACATTAGCTAATTATGCCGGAGGATTTGGCTTTGGCGGCGGCGGTGTCTACTTAAGTAGTGGTTATGGTGGAGCAGGCGGCGGCGGCTGGTATGGTGGTTCAGGAAACGTACCAGATGGTTCAGGTGATGATGACCGTGGTGGCGGTGGAGGTTCAGGATACATTTATACTTCTAGTACCGCTTCAAATTATCCATCTGGATGTTTACTTAATAGTTCATACTATTTAACAAATGCTTCAATGAAAGCTGGAAATGAATCAATAACATCACCAACTGGTGCTACAGAAACTGGACATGCTGGCAATGGATATGCATATTTAACATACTTAGGAAAGGATTTAAGTTAATGAAATGTAACAGATGCGGAAGTCCTCTTCCAAGTGATGGAATGGTTTGCAAATTCTGTGGAGCCTTAATGGACCAAAAACAAATAAGTTATCAAAATAAAATGAAAGATAAAAACAACGAAAGAATTGTACTTTTGAGCGAAAAATATGGACATCAAAATAATGTAGAATATCGTGAAGTTAAAGAAAATAAAGTACTTGGGTTAATAATAATTTCAGTTGTACTTGTAATTTTAATAATTTTGACCATATTAATTAATATATAAGGATGTGAAAATATGTTACTACTTTGTTTAAAAATATTTTTTGCCAGAATCATTGATGTTACATTAGGTACAATTAGAACAGTATTAGTTGTAAGAGGTCGAAGATTTACTCCGGCCTTTATTGCATTTTTTGAAGTATTAATTTGGTTTTTAGTAGCTAGAGAAGCCTTAACAACAGATGTAACATCAATACTAATTCCAATATGTTATTC
The DNA here is from genome assembly GCA_900551525.1 of uncultured Mycoplasmatota bacterium. Taxonomy (GTDB): domain Bacteria; phylum Bacillota_I; class Bacilli_A; order RF39; family UBA660; genus Onthocola_B. The sequence goes on along the minus strand of URWD01000003.1, from coordinate 53,429 downwards.
AGCTGGTTATGCAACAGGAACTTATATAGGTGGTTTTATATCAAATAATTTTGTTGATGGATTAATTGGAGTTCAAGTTACAACCAAAACAAGTAAAGTCAAAAAGATGCTTGAAGAAATAAGAAAAGCAGGTTTTGGTGCCTCAGCAATAGATCTAAAAAATCCTCAAGATAATGAAGACAAAACAATGTTAATGATTCAGCTTAATAAATCAAAATTAAAAACACTTACTCACATAGTAAGAAGTAATGACCCAGATGCTTTCGTAGTCATAAATGAAACAAAATATGCCCAAAATGGACTTATAAAATAAAAATATTAAATACTTATGAAATTAAATTCAATTAAGTATTTTTTATTTTTAATTTTTTCTTGTTTATACCTAGAAATTATAGTATAATTTAAAGTAGAATGAAATGGGATGATTAAATTGGCTAAGAAAAAACAAATAGTTATTTCAGAAGAAGAATTAGTACCAACAACCTTAGCTGTTGTACAAGATAAAAAGAAAGCAAATGTTTTTGGAATGATTTGGATATTTATCATATTCATAATCTTTATTGCTGGTGTCATCTACTTACCAGAAATATCAGCATATATAAATAGTTATCTTAATCCAGATGTAGTAGTGCCAAATACACCTAGTAAAGATAACAAAAAAGAAGATGATACAAAAGATGAAACATCAGTAAAAGAATACAAAATAGCAAATGATCTTGAAATAACAGAAGAAAGTTTTAAAATAAGTAATTTCAACATTGAAAACAATACAATTAAGTTTAAAATTACGAATTTAACTAGTGAAGTTTTAGAACTAAAAGATGCACATTATTTTATAAATTTATATAGTGACAACAAAAAATTACTTCAAAGAATTTATTTACAAGATATTATTAGTCCAAGTTCTGAAGCAGATGCTACTTATGATTTAAGTGATAGTAGTGCATCAATAATATCATTAGTTAAGATATCTGAAGAAGAGTATCCATCACATATTGTTACTGTACCTGAAGAAGGAGTAGCAACCTTAACTTGTACTAAAAACTATGAAAAAGTAGAATATTTATTAAATAGTAACAAAGTATATGCAACAAATTTGATTTATGAAGTTAATACTACAGATGCAAACTTTAACAATTTATATAATAATTATCAAGCGTTACAAACTACTTACAACAATATTGAAGGAGTATCATCAAATATAACACTTGAAAATGGTTTATTAAGTTTTAAAACTATTATAAATTTATCTTCCGTTAAAAGTGACACATTAAATTTAAAGACAATATACCCATTTGGAACAGATGCCAAAGTTATATATTTTGAAATGACAGCTAGTGGTTATACATGCAGTTAGGGGGATTTTATGAAACTTTGTATAAATGATTTCGAAGGTCCATTAGACCTTCTTCTTCATCTAGTTAAGACAGCTAAAATGAATATTTATGAAATAGATACAAAATATATAATAGATAAATATTTAGAATTTATAAAAAGTATTCCAAGCGATGACTTAGATGATGCTAGTGAATATTTAGTAATGGCATCAGAGTTAATTCATTTAAAAAGCCGATTGCTACTTAATTTAAAGGATGAAAGTACAAATGATGAAGATGAATATTCAATAAATAGTGAAGAAGACTTAAAAAATAAATTAATTGAATATGAAAAATATCAAAACATTACAGGTGTCTTTAAAGAACTTGAAGAAAAAAGAAATGAGTTTTTTACCAAACTTCCAGAAAACTTAGGTAAGTATGCTGATAAAAAAAACACTTTAGAAGGAAGCATGGATGCTGAACTTTTAAAAGAAGCATTAATAGAACTCCAAAAGAGAATGAATTATCAAAAGCCAATTAATACTAAAATAACTAGAAAAGAAATAAGTGTGGAAGAAAGAAAAGAATATATAAGAAAATATTTAACTAAAAGAAAAAATGTTAAATTTACAGACCTTTTTGAAGAATATACAAAAGATTTAGTAGTAGCAACATTTTTATCAATATTAGACATGTGTAAACAAAAAGAAATTACATTAAAACAAGATAGTAATTTTAGTGAAATATATATAGAAAGAGTGAATTTATGAATAAAGAAGCTATATTAGAAGGACTTCTTTTTGTAGTAGGCGATGAAGGAATAACTTTAGATAATATCGCTGAAGTTTTAGAAGTAGATAAAAAAGAAGCTCAAAAGCTTCTTAAAGATTTACAAGATGAATACAATAAGGAAAATAGAGGTATTAGAGTAAGTTTTATTGGAGATGCTTTTAAATTAACTACAAAAGGAGAACACAAAGAATATTATCAAAAGTTAATTACAACAAGAGGCACAAATACTTTATCAAGTGCTGCATTAGAAACACTTGCCATAATTGCTTATAATCAGCCTATAACTAGGGCAGAAATTGATGAACTAAGGGGCATTGCAAGTATTAATATGATTAGAAAATTAATGGCTAAAGATTTAGTTAAAATTAGTGGAAAAAGTAATTTGCCAGGTAAGCCAAACTTATATCGCACAACTAATGAATTTTTAGATTATTTTGGCTTAGCAACAATAAGTGATTTGCCAGATTTACCAATAAATGAATCAAAAGAAGAAAACGAAGAAGAATTATTTACATCAATATATAAAGAAGAAAAATAACATATTTTTATCTATATAGTTCATACTATTTATTAGGTGAATATTATGACTATTAAGAAAATAAAAATAATTAATGTTGTTTTTCTTTTTTTACTATCTTTTTTATGGCATTTTATGTATGATTTGCTTCCAAATAATTTCTTTGCTTTATTTTTTCCAGTAAATGAAAGTATCTGGGAACATATGAAAATAATTTATTATTGTCTATTACTTTCATCAGTTCTTGAATTTATTTTGTATCATAAGTTTAAAATTAAAATAAATAATTTTTACATAAGTAGTATGGTTAAATCAGTACTTGGGGTAATTATATATTTAATTATTTTCATTCCTATTTACAAACTTATCGGTGAGTCCATGTTTGTATCAATAAGTTTAATGTTAATTGTTTATGCTTTAATGGAATTTATCAGTTTAAAAATACTTCAAAGTGAAGAGTTAAATATTAATATATTACCAGTTATTATTATAGTTTTAGGAATGATATTATTTATAATATTAACATTTTATCCAGTTCATAATTTTCTATTTTTTGATAACATAAAATTTGGTTATGGCATATTAAAATAACTGCATCGCTTTAGATGCAGTTATTTATTTTTTATGTTAGATTTAGAATCATTTTTATCATTTCTTTCTTCTATATTTTCAAGTGCATATTCACAAGCTTGAATAACGAATCTAGAAAATGTTATGTTAGTGTTTGATAACTCTTTTTCAATTTTATTAATTAAAGGCAAAGGAAATCTTATTGTTTTATTTTCTGTTTCTCTTTTTTCTTCGTTTAATCTAAATGCCATCTTTAGTACCTCCACCAATATCGTAATACAATTTACACTCAAAGTATGCATTGCAAAATGCATTGCAAATTATTCCTTTTTGTAGTAAAATTAAAAAGTAAGATATATTATACAAAAGGTGACAAATTTTTTGTGCTTTGTTTGGTATATAAATAAAAAGGATGGTAATGTATGAAAAAAAACATGAAATTATTTATTGCTTTAGCTGTTATTTTGTTAATAACAATTAGTTTTATCTTTGTTACAAGTTCTAAGGAAAATAATTTTTATGAAGAAAGTACGGATAATATTAAAAAAAGAATAATACAAGAAAATACTTTATCAATGATGCTTGAAACAGAAGCGGGTAGTGGCAATTATGAGATGACAACAGCTAGTAGTTGGCCAACAGATGGTTATGTGTTTAATACAACACTTTCAAAATGTGAAAATGGTGGAGAGTTATCATGGGATGATGAAAATAAAAGAGTTGTTATGAGTGGCAACGTATCAGATAAGTGTTATGTATACTTTGACAAAGTTCTTACATTAGCCACCTATGTAAAATCATTATATACAGGAACCCAAGGGGATAATAACATATATTATCACGATAGTACATTAGCCAATGGTGCCGGAGATAATTCATATAGATATGCTGGAGCAAGTGAAACAACAAATAATTATGTATGTTTTGGTTCAACAGAAAGTCCATGCCCAACAGATAACCTATATAGAATAATTGGTGTTTTTAATGGCAAAGTAAAACTAGTAAAATATAATGATATTGGAACATTCGATACTTCAAAATATAATGCTACTTCATTTGCAGATACGGAAGCCTATAATGCATTAAATAGTACATTTATTGACACATTTGATATCAGATGGAAAAATATGATATCCACAGAAAATTGGATAAGTGGGATTGTTAGTTCTTCTTCGGTAAGCAAACTAAATTTCAAAAACAATAACACAAACGTGAAATTTTTAGCAGGAAGTGCAACTTCACCACTAACAATAAACTGGTATACAGCCAAAAACTGGTATATTGTCGAAAGTGGCGCGGAACATAAGCTATCAATGAAAATTGGTACAATATCTATTAGTGAATTAAGATATGCAATGAATAGTTCGAATTGGAATCTTTCGACTTTGGATAATACATCATGGTTGTATTATAGTAAGAATGAAGCGTTTTATTTGTTTGAATGTTTTACTGATAATACTATTAGTGACACAATGGGATATTATATGACAACGGATGGAATATTGTATGCGTATATTTCCCCTACAAAAATCTCACCTTTAGAATATATAACAACATATGTTAGACCATCCTTTTACCTTGTATCTTCTGTCTTATATAAATCTGGTATTGGCACATCTTCTGATGCAATTTACATAACTGATTGACATAAAGTTTTGAATAAATGGTAAAACCATGCAAAAAAATGCAAAAAAATTTTTGCTAGGACTAAGTTTAAAGATATTTAGAAATCAATCTTCTTTTTAAAATTTATGACATAAATCTTGATAAACAATGGGAAATGAACTATTATTTTTCTTGTAGTTTTTGTAAAAATATGGTATTATAAATCTAAATTTTTTGAAGAGGGATTTTATAATGAAGAAATTTATTAAATATTTAAGTCTATTTACTGTTTTATTTACACCAAGTATTACATTTGCTGATGACCTTGAAATTACACCAGTTGATATTTGCAGTAGCAATAGTGGCACATTAAAAGTTTTTCAAGTGATTGGATACATACTTTACATTATCAAAATATTAGTTCCTGTTATTATAATAGTTTTAGGTTCTATTGAATTTGGAAAAGCAGCAATTTCAAAAGATGAAAAATCAATTATGGTAGCTGCTAACAGTTTAGTTAATAAATTCATACTTGGCATCTTAATATTTATGATACCAACATTACTTGATGCAGCTTTAAGTTTAGTAAGGGGCACAAAAGAAGCAACGCAAGATTACGAAACATGTACAACTTGTTTACTTTCTCCATTTAGTGAAGATTGTGATGCAAAAGATTTAATGGACTAAAAAGTCCATTTTTTCTTTTATTATAATCTATAAAATGTTATAATATTTATATACATATGGAGGATTACATGAACATGTTAGATGGATTAAATAAAGAACAAAAAGAAGCAGTTTTACATAAAGAAGGACCATGTCTCGTTTTAGCGGGTGCTGGTTCTGGAAAAACAAAAGTTTTAACAACTAGAATAGCAAATATGATAAATGATGGCATTTATTCTGGAAATATTTTAGCTATAACATTTACAAATAAAGCTGCAAAAGAAATGCGTGATAGAATAAGTAACATGGTTGAAAATAACTATGCTTTTGTGGGTACATTTCACTCTTTTGGACTTCGAGTTATCAGAGAAAATACAGAAAAATTAGGATTAACAAGCAATTTTACTATAATTGATAGCGATGATGTTTCAAGTGTTATAAAAAAGATAATGAAAGAACTTGATATAAGTACGAAAGAATATAGTGTAAGCTATATAAGAAATAAAATTAGTTTTATTAAAAATGAAATGTTAAGTGAAAGTGAAGTTGATAAATATTTAAATAGTCCCCCAGAAAAAGTGGCAGTTAAAGTATATCGTGAATATGAAAAGGTATTAAAGAGAAATAATGCTGTAGATTTTGATGATTTATTAAAAAGACCAGTTGAACTATTTATGCAAAATGATGATATACTAGATAAATATCAAGAAAAATATAGATATATTTTAATAGATGAATACCAAGATACAAATGAAGTACAATATAAATTAGTTAAACTACTTGCAAGTAAATATCGTAATCTTTTTGTAGTCGGAGATGTTAACCAAAGTATATATGGTTTTAGATGGTCAAATTATAAAAATATCCTTAATTTTGAAAAAGACTATCCAGATAGTAAAAGTATTACTTTAAATCAAAATTATCGCAGTACAAATACCATTTTAAATGCTGCAAATAGTGTTATAAAAAATAATGTTGAAAGAAAAGAAGTAAATTTATATAGTACTTTTGGTGATGGAGTTAAAATAAAGTATTTCAGAGGTAATGACGAAAAAGATGAAGTAAAACTTGTCATAGACGAAATAAAAAAACTTCTTGATGAAGGTTATGATTACAATGATTTTGCTATCCTTTATAGAACCAATGCTCAATCAAGAAATGTAGAAGATGCTATATTAAAAGTAAATTGGCCATATAGAGTAGTTGGTAGTTATTATTTCTACAAAAGAAAAGAAATTAAAGATTTACTTTGTTATTTAAGGCTTATTTCTAATCATCAAGATGATGTTTCTCTAGAAAGAGTTATAAATGTACCAAAAAGAGGTATCGGAGATACATCAATTAATAATTTAAGAAGTTTAGCAAGAGATAATAATGAATGTATGTTTAAGTGTTTATCTAAACCAAAAGAAGTTGAATTTAAAAAATTAATTTTAGAACTTACTGAAGATGCAAAAGATTTAGATTTAACAGAACTAATTGATGTTGTGCTTGAAAAATCTGGCATGAAGGAAGAACTTGAAAAAGAACATACTTTGGAAGCTGATATAAGACTTGAAAACTTAATGGAATTTAAGAGTATTACAGAAAATTATCAAAAAGAAACAGGTACAGTAAATCTTGAAGACTTTTTGGAAGATATAAGTATCGTGGCGGATTCTTCAGAACATCAAACTCTTGATAATGCCGTTACTTTAATGACAATGCATGCTGCTAAGGGACTTGAATTTAAAGTGGTATTCTTAATTGGTATGGAAGAAGGAATAATGCCTCATTCAATGAGTCTAAATGAGGAAAGTGAACTTGAAGAAGAAAGAAGACTTTGTTATGTTGGTATAACTAGAGCTAAAGAAAGGCTTTATATTACTAATGCCAAAAGAAGAATGCTATTTGGTAATACTAATATGAACCCACCATCAAGATTTATTGCAGAAATAGATGGTAATTTAATCGAAAAAGAAGAAAGCAAACCTGAAACTAAAGTATTTAATAAAACTAACTTTTATGAAGGAGAAAGAATTGATTACAAACATGGAGAAATTGTTATGCATGCATCATTTGGTAAAGGTGTCGTTGTAGATAATGATGAAAGATTTGTAACAGTTGCTTTTGATAAAAGATTTGGTATAAAGAAATTTTTAAATAATTATCAAGGTTTAAGGAGGATAGGAAAATGAAAAAAACACTAGTAATTATGGCTGCTGGAATGGGAAGTAGATTTGGAGGTTTAAAACAAATAGAACCTGTTGGACCAAGCGGAGAAATCATCGCAGATTATTCAGTATATGATGCAAAAAGAGCAGGATTTTCTAAAGTAATATTTATAATTAGAAAAGAAAATGAAGAATATTTTAAAACTCATATTATTAATAAATATAATGGAATTGATATACAGCTTGCTTTTCAAGAACTTGATTATGTTCCAAAGAGTGCAAATATTCCAAAAGATAGAACAAAAATGTTAGGTACCGGCCATGCACTTTATTGTGCCAAAGATTTAATTGATGGAGATTTTATTATTATTAATTCAGATGATTTTTATGGAAAAGATTCATTTAAAATAGCAAGTGATTTCTTAGATGAACATAAATATGAATATGTAAGCGTAAATTATCCATATGGTGTAACAGCGAGTAAATATGGTAAGGTAAAACGTGGAGTAGTAAATGAAGAAAATGAGACTATAAAATCAATTGTTGAAAGTGAAATTGGTGAAGAAAATGGCAAAATAATAGCAAAATCACTTCAAACTGGAGAAGTATTTGAAATAACAAATGAAACACCTGTTGCGGTCAATTTCTTTGGTTTAAGAAAAGAATTCCTAAATATATTAGAAAAAGAATTTGATTTATTTATTCATGGAGAAGTAACTTTAACTAATGAATTTTTGCTTCCAGAAATTCTAAAGAAATGTTTAGATGAAAACTTAATAGTATTAAAATCTAAAGTATCACCAAGTAGCTGGATAGGTATGACTTATAGAGAAGATTTAGACACAGTTAAAAATCATATAAATAGTTTAATTGAAAGGGGCGACTATCCAAATGAACTTTGGAAATAATATTGAAGAAGCAAGGAAAAGGGCTCTAGAATTAACTAAAATATTAAATGAAGCAAATTATAATTACTATGTAAAAGATAATCCAACAATAACGGACCAAGAGTATGATAAATATATCAGAGAACTTGAAGAAATAGAGGCTTTGTACCCAGAACTTGCAAGTGCTAATAGTCCCACAAAAAGAGTTGGTGGTGAAGTAATTGATAAGTTTCAAAAAGTAGTAAGAGATAAACCAATGCTTAGTATTGCGGATGTTTTTAATGAAGAAGAAGTATCAGACTTTTTAAAAAGAGTAGAAAGCGAAGTCAGTCCTGAATATGTTTGTGAATATAAAATAGATGGATTAGGTGTTTCCCTTATTTATGAAAAAGGAAAACTTGTGCGTGGAGTTACTCGTGGTGATGGCTTAGTTGGTGAAGACATAACTCATAATGTTAGAACTATTAAAGCTATTCCTCTTGAACTTACTAAGCCGGTTGATATTGAAGTTCGTGGTGAAATCTTCATGCATAAAACAACTTTAGAAAAAATAAATAAAAAACGTGAGCTTGAAGGAAAAACAAAACTTCAAAACGTTAGAAATGCAGCCGCAGGAAGTGTTCGTCAGCTAGATAGTAAGGTTACCGCCGAAAGAGAACTTGATAACTTTATATATTATTTACCTAATCCAGATGCATTTGGCATAAAATCTCATATGGAAGCTTTACAATTTATGGAAAGTTTAGGTTTTAAAGTAAATCCTGCCAATAAGATAGTTAAAACTGATGAAGACGTATTAAAATATATTGAAGAAGCAACAAAGAAAAGAAAAAGTTTATCTTATGAAATAGATGGTATTGTTATAAAAGTAAATAATGTAGATTTACAAGAAAAGTTAGGTTACACTGCTAAATATCCAAAGTGGGCAATAGCTTACAAATTTCCAGCTGAAGAGGTTTTAACCAAACTAACCGATATAATTTTTACTGTTGGAAGAACTGGTAGAATTACCCCAAATGCTGTTTTGGAACCAGTTATTGTAATGGGCTCAACTATCCGAAGAGCAACACTTCATAATGAAGATTATGTAAATATGAAAGGTTTAAAAATCGGAGATATTGTATCAATTAGAAAAGCTGGAGATGTAATACCTGAAGTTGTTGAACCAAAACTTGAAAGAAGAAATGGCACAGAAAAAGAATTTAAAATGATAACTGAGTGCCCAATGTGTCATGAAAAAATTGAAAAAAGAGAAGGCCAAGTAGATTATTATTGTGTAAATCCTAATTGTCCAAGAAGAAATATTGAAAGTATCATTCATTTTGTTTCCAGAGATGCCATGAATATTGAAGGCCTTGGTGATGAAATAGTGGAAGAACTATACAATCTAGGTTTTATCAAAAATATAACTGATTTATATAATTTAAGTGATAAAAAAAGAGAAATCATGCAGTTTGATGGTTATGGTGAAAAAAGTGTTAATAAGATGCTTGATAATATTGAAAAAAGTAAAAATGTAAGTTTAGAAAGATTATTATTTGGACTCGGTATTAAAGAAATAGGTAGTAAGACAGCTAAATTACTTGCAAGTACTTATGAAAATATGGATAATTTAATGAATGCTTCAACTCAAGATTTAGAAAGTGTCCGTGATATTGGTCATATAACAGCATTAAGTGTTTATGAATACTTACAAAATAATAAAGAATTAATTGAAAAATTAAAAGAAATAGGTATAAATATGACTTATCTAGGAAAAACACTAGGTTTAAATGATTTAATTACTGGCAAAAGATTTGTTATAACTGGTACAATAGATGGCTTTAGCAGAAAAGAAATAAAAGAAATAATTGAAAGCTATAAAGGTGTAGTAAGTGAATCTGTTAGCAAAAATACTGATGTTGTAATTGTAGGTAGTGCTCCAGGTAGCAAATATAGTGATGCATTAAAGATTAATATCATGATTTGGGATAATGATAAAACCCTAAGTGTTTTAAATAATTTGCCAAAAGCATAAATACATAGTATAATTAATATTACTTGAAGAGGTGAAAAATGAAAAAATTGAAAGAATTATGGGGGAATAACAAAGTACTTATCGTACTTGGAATAATATTAATAATATGCTTAATCGCTATTATTACAGTAACATTTTCTTTCTTTTTAGGAGGAAATAAAGGAGTTTATGGAGACCGTCTTAATGGTATTGATAAACATCCAGTTACAAACAACATAAAAAGTGAATATAAAACAAGTTTAGAAAGTGAAAAAAGTGTTACCAAAGTAAGTATAGATACTAAAGGTAAAATAATTTATATTATTATTAATTTTGCATCAGATACATCACTTGAAGATGCAAAGAATTTGGCAGCATCTAGTATAGAAAAACTAAATGAAGATATATTGTCATTTTATGATATTGATTTTACATTAAAGTGTGAAAAAAGCGAAAATAGTGAAGGATTTACAATTCTCGGAGCTAAAAATGTGGCAGGTTCTGGACTTATCTGGAACAATAATACCCCACTAGAAAGTGAAGAATAATGAAAAAAAAGAAGAGTTTAATTATTATAATTATCAGTATTTTAGTTGTAGCTGTTACAGCAATACTTCTATATACATTACTAAATGATAAAAATAAACTAACAGTAGCAGAAAGAAACTGGGTTAATGAAAGTATAGGTACAATTCAAAATATTAATGTTATTAATAATGTTAATGTCTTTGGTAAAGATGGAAGTGGAGTTTTCTATGACTTTATTGATAGTTTTGAAAAAGAATATGAACTTACTATCAATCCCATAACATTTAATGTTGGTAATAATCCAAGTGGAATTACTTTTAATGAAAAAACAAGTACTAATGATAATGATATAGTTTTTTATACTGACCACTATGTTTTAATTAGTAAAACAAGTGATTTAGTAGCAAGTGAAGAAAACTTAAATGGCAAAACAATAGGTATTTTATCATCTGATTTAAGTTATGTATCAAAATATATTAAAAAAGCAACTAATGTATCTTTTACTCAATTTGAGTCACGCGATGAACTAATTGAAAATATGAATGGTGAAGGAAATTATATGCTTGTTCCTTTAATGGAATATTTAGATGTTTATTTAAGTAAAGATTATAAAATTGTATATCATTTTAGTGATATCAAAAAATATTTTACATTAAGTGTTACTGATGACAAACTATCTAGTATTTTAACAAAATATTATAATAAGTGGGAAAATAAATTTGATGATGTTTACAATAAGAATTTATTTAAATCATTTACTCAAAATATGAATATAACAGATACTGAAGTAGATAGTATGCAAAGTGTAACATATAATTATGGCTTTGTTAACGCTTCTCCTTATGAAGTAATAATGGGTGGAAAATATGGTGGTATCGTAGCAGTTTACTTAAGTAAATTTAGCAATTTTGCTGGTGTTGAATTTAATTTTGCTAAATATAAAAACTTCAATAAGTTTACAAAAGCTATAAAAAATAATGAAGTAGATTTATACTTTAATTACTATAATTTCACAGATGAATTTTATCAAACAAGTGGACTTAATATTGAATATGTTATAGCACTTCCAAAGAGTAATAACACTGTTATTAAATCAATTAATTCTTTAATTGGTGAAACTGTTTATGTTCAAGAAAATAGTAAAATATATGATTATGTAAAAACTATCGAAGGCATTGATGTAAAAACATTTAGTAGTGCCAAAGAATTATTTAAATTAAATAAAAAGAATGTTAATTTAATAATAGATAAAAATACATTTGATTATTATAGTGAAAACAAACTAGATAATTATAGTACTAGATATACTGACTATATTTTAAATAATTACACATTTAAAGTTAAAACAAATAGTGCTCTATATAAACTTTTAAATAAGTATATAGATATATCTGATGAAAATGAAATGGTTATTGAAGGCCTTTTAAATCATGCCGAAACAGTAAAAAGTGGAGGAATGATAACTAAAATTGCTGAGTATATTCTATATGTAGTTATTTTAGTAGCAGTTATAATTCTTGTAGTTTTCAAAAAGAGTAAGAAAATAACTATTGCTAGAAAAATCAAAAAAGATGATAAAATGAAATTTATTGATCAATTAACTAGCTTAAAAAATAGAAATTTCTTAAATGAAAACATAGAAACATGGAATAACAATACAATTTATCCTCAAACAATCGTAGTTGTTGATTTAAATAAAATTCAAGAAATAAATGATTTATACGGATATAATGAAGGAGATAAACAAATTAAAGCTTTAGCTAATATACTTGTTAAGACTCAACTTGACAATAGTGAAGTAATGCGTACTGATGGTAATGAGTTTGTAATTTATCTAGTGGGTTATAGCCAAAAACAAGTAAGTAATTATATCTTTAAATTAAACAAAGAAATTAAAAAGCTTCCATATGAATTCGGAGCAGAATTTGGATATAGTATGATACTTGATGATATCAAAACTATTGAAGATGCTTTAAATGAAGCCGTGGAAGACATGAAGAAAAACAAGGACAATAATAGCAATGAAGAAGCTTAAACTAGAACTAAAAGAGTTTTATGAAAACTTTAAAAAAGTTTTATTTAAACCTGAGATGGCAATATTGCCAGGTCAACTAGCTTACTTCTTTGTTCTAGCTATTGTGCCAACTATTACACTGATAAGTTATGAAGCAGCACTTCTTAACTTATCAACTGATGTAATATATGATTTTATAGGTTCAGCCTTTTCCAGTGATATAGCAAGTATGCTTCTTGCAACAACATCAAGTAGTGAAAAAGGAATTGGTTTCTTTCTAGTAGTTATCGTAGGTTACTTTATAGCATCAAATGGACCAGCATCAATCATTATTACATCAAATACTATTTATGGTGAAAAACAAGAAGGTTTTTTTAGAAGAAGATTAAAAGCATTAATAATGACATTTGTATTAGTTTTACTATTTATATTCATGTTAATAGTGCCAGTTTTTGGTACTAAAATAATAGAATTATTTAAATTTGTTGATTTAAATAGTAATGTAACAGATAATGTATCAATGATAATAACTTTCTTGCAAGGACCAATTACTTGGCTTATAATGTATTTCTTTATTAAAATACTTTATACGATGGCCCCAAATAAAAAGGTAAGAAGTAAAAATGTTGGATATGGAGCTTTATTTACGACATTTTCATGGGTAATTATTACATATATTTATTCATACTATATAAATAATTTAGCTCATTATTCAACCTTTTACGGAGGACTAGCAAACATAGTTATTTTAATGTTTTGGTTTTATCTTCTTGCCTATGCTTTTACAATAGGTATGGCCCTTAATTATCGCAAAGAAGAAATAGAATTAGAAAAAACTGGAACTATAAATCCAGTAAAATAGAGAATAATATAATCATGTACTACGAGTATTACTTATGTACATGATTTTTTCTTCGATATAACCCTAGTATTAATTTATCTAAAATATATTGAGGAGTAATATTCAAATAAGACTTGCACAGTGTAAGTCTTGTTTTTTTAGTTAATTTCAAAAGGTGCCCCACTGGGGCACCTTTTATAAAATCATATAAATTAAGCGAAATAATTGTAAAATTTTTGAAAACATATTTACATTTTAGTAATATTTTGATAATATTTAATATATAAGAATAAAGAGGTGCAATTTATTATGAAAGATTTCATTTATGAATTATATCAAAATGATAATTTTACTTTGTATTTAACAATAGCTCTAGTAATTTTAATCATACTTTTTGTGATAGTATTTTTCTTTGGTAAAAAGGATGAAAAATTAGAAGAAACAAAAAGATTACAAAAAATAGAGTTAGATACATTCAAAAAAGAAGAGGAAGCTCCAGCTAAACTTGAAGTTAAGGAAGAAACAAAACCACAAGAAAAAGAAGAAATAAAACCAATTGAAACAGTGAATGAAGAAGTAACAGTTACTGAATTTAAACCAAGTTTTGAAGATACTGAAGAAGAAATTGAACTTCCAAAAGAAAATGTTGAAGTAAAGGTTAGCAAACCATTATTTAGTGACCATGAGGAAGAAGAAAGTCCAATTAGTATTAGTGAATTACCAGAAATAAAATTAGATGAAAAAGATGAACAACTTGAAAGCGGCTTAAGTAACCTAGAAGCAATCAAAAATGAATTTGACAAGATTGATATTCCGGAAGTAAAAGAAGAACCAAAAGAAGAAAAGCCAATATTTAAACCAAGTCCTCAAATATTTAGTTCAGTATTTGTTAACAAAACAGAAGAAAATAAAAATAATAATAATGAAGAAGAAGTAGTAACAAAACTTCCAGAAAAAGAAGAAAAAACTGAACCCCTTATTAAGACATTTATAATTGAAGATGATGATGAAGAAATGGATTTACCAACATTAAAAAAAGATGAAAAAGAACAAAAACCACTAATAAATGAAGAACAAAATGAAAAACCAAGTCTTTTAGATGATGTAAGTGGTGAAGTTTACGAATTAAAATAGAGCTTAAGCTCTTTTTTTTCTTTACATATATTGCTTTAAGTAATAAATTAGTATAAAATAATAATTACAAGGAAGAGGTAAATATGAACGAAGATGTAAAAAAATATGGTATTATGTTATTTATCAGTATAATTGTTCTAATAATTGAATTAATTTTTAAAATTAAAGGTGTAATAGGTTTAATACTATGCATAGCAAGTATATATTTTATAATAGCGTTATCAATAAGAATACTAAGGTTAACAAATTTATTTAATGAAGAAATAATGGAGAAAATAGATATATTATTCTTTCTATGAAATATAAAAAAGTATATATAGAAATAACTAATAATTGTAACCTTAATTGTAGTTTTTGTATTCATAATAAACGAACACCTAAATTTATGTCAATGGATGAATTTAAAATAATTTTAAGTAAGTTAAAAGGATACACTAAATATTTATATTTTCATATTCTCGGAGAACCTCTTTTGCATCCATATATAAATGAATTTATTAATGAAGCAAGCAAAGATTTTTATGTAAATATTACCACAAATGGGTATTTAATAAAAAATATTAAAGATAATAAAAACATAAGACAAATAAATATATCGCTTCATAGTAATCAAAATAAAAAAGAAGAATATTTAGAGAATATATTTGAAGTAGAGAATAAATTAAAGAAATATACCTATATAAATTATAGATTATGGACAGGTAAAAATGATGAAATAATAAAGCTTTTAGAGAAAAAATATAATGTGAAAATTGAAGGCTCAAGAAAGCTTGAAGAAAATGTATTCATAGATTTTGACGAAGAATTTACTTGGCCAGATTTAAACAATAATATTTGTAAAACAAATGGTAAGTGTTATGCTTTAAAAGATCACATAGGTATTTTAGTTGATGGCACAGTTATTCCCTGCTGTTTAGATGGAAATGGTAATATAAACTTAGGGAATATTTTTGAAAATAATTTAGAAGACATAATAAATAGTGATAGATGCCAAAATATGCTAAAAGGTTTTAAAGAAAGAAAACTAGTAGAACCATTATGTAAACATTGTGGTTTTATAGATAAACTAAATAAAGATGGAGGTAAAATATGAAAGAATACGCATGTAAAAATGAAGAAGCAATATATTTTGAAAAAATTGAAAGTGACTTTAGGACACCTTTTTTCAGAGATATAGATAAAATACTATATTCTTTAGCATTTTCAAGATATATGGATAAAACACAAGTATTTTCATTTAAAGAAAATGATCATTTAACTAAAAGAATGATACATGTTTTATATGTTAGTAAAATAGCTAGAACAATAGGTAGAAGATTAGGTTTAAATGAAGATTTAATTGAAGCTGGTGCACTTGGTCACGATTTAGGTCATACACCATTTGGTCATGTTGGTGAAGCAATATTAAATGAAATAAGTTTAAAAAATGGATGTGGATATTTTAATCATAATGTTCACAGTGTTAGACTTTTAATGAATATTGAAAATTATGGTAATGGTAAAAATATAACACTCCAAACGTTAGATGCAATTCTTTGCCATAATGGAGAAATCGTGGAAGGCATATATAAGCCATGCAAAAAAAGCAAGCAAGAATTTTTAAAAGAATATGAAAGTACTTATAAAGATAAAGATGCATGTAAAAAGCTTTCACCGATGACTTTGGAAGGTTGTGTAGTAAGAATTAGTGATTTAATTGCATACTTAGGTCGTGACATAGATGATGCAATTAGAATGAATCTTTTAAAATGGGAAGATGTACCAGAAAATATAACTAAAGTTTTAGGAAGCAATAATAGTGAAATCGTAAATACTATTATAAATGATATAATTAAAAACAGTGAAGGAAAAAACTATATTAAATTAAGTGAAGATGTATACAAAGCTATAAGTGATCTAAAAGATTTTAATTATAAAAATATCTATTATAAAGCTTATACAAATGAAGAAAGAAAACTTTTAAAAACGATGATAAATACTTTATTTGATACATATATGGAAGATTTAAAAACAAATAATAAAGAAAGCAATATAATTAAGTCTTATCTAAGTAATATGAGTGATGATTATAAGAAAAATACAAACGAAAGAATAGTAATTGATTATATTGCAGGTATGACAGATGATTATACATTAAAAGAATATAATAAAATTTTAAAAACTAAACATAATAATATAGAGGTGCAAAATGAAATATAAAACTTATAACTGTAATTCTTTTAATGTCCATACAATTAAAACAGATAAATTTAAAACTAGCCATGTTGAAGTAATATTTAGAGATATTGCAAATAAAGACGAAATGGGAGCTTATTCTTTTTTAGCAGATATGTTAAGTCAGTCGAGTAAAACATATCCACGTAAGAAAGATTTAATTACAAGATTTGAAGAACTTTACAAAATAATAGTTTATGCAACTACTTTGAGAGTGGGTAATGTTCTTGATTTTCATGTATCACTAGATTTCATTAATCCAGATTATATAAATGATAAAAATTATGTTGAAGAAGTAATTAAAACATTATTTGATATTATAGAAAATCCCAATGTAACTAATGATGAATTTGATTTAAAAACATTTAATATAGTAAAAGAAAGACTTAAAAGAGAAATTAATAGTTTAAAAGAAAATCCAATGAAACAAAGTATTAAAGAAGCTTTTAAAGCTATGAATGCTGATACTCCGACATCATATGAGCTTTTAGGTAATTTAGAGAGTTTAGAAAAAATAACTCCATCAAGTTTATATAAAACTTATAAAAATCTAAGAAAGAATTTTAAAGTAGATATATTTTTAATAGGTAATTTAGAAATGGATGATACTGTTTCATTAATAAAGAAATATTTTAAAAATAGATATATTATTGAAAATAAACTAGATTTAATGGTAGATAATAAAGAAATTAAAAGATTAGTTGTTAAAAGTATGGCATCTGATAATGTTCAAGCTAATTTAGTAATGATATTTAATTTAAAAAAATTAACAGAAATAGAAAAAAATATTACTTTTAATGTCTTTAATTATTTGTATGGAAGCGGAGGTCTTACATCAAAATTATATCAAAGTATTAGAGAAAAAAATAGTTTGTGTTATGCTATAAGTAGTATGTATTTAAAATATGATAAGTTATTACTAGTGCATATTTCTCTGGAACAAGCAAATGTTAAAAAAGCTACATCACTAGTAAAAAAAGAATTAAAAAATATGCAAGTTGGTAATTTTACTGAAGAAGAACTTAAAGATGCAATTAATAATATGATAGTATCTTTAGATATGGCACAGGACAATAATGTATCTATAATAAATAATTATGTATTCCATGTTTTTGATAACTTACCAATGCCTGAAGAAAGGGTAGAAATGTTTAAAAATATAAAAAAAGAAGATGTTATAAATGTTGCTAAGAAAGTAAAATTAAATACAGTATTTACCCTAGAAGGGAGAAATAAATAATGGAAGAGTTAAAACTAAAAGGATTAAATGAAACAATATATGTTTATGAAACTAAAACTGGTCTTAAAATATATATGTGGGTTAATGAAAAAATAAGTAGTATGTATGGGGCATTATCAGTAAAATATGGTTCAGTTCATACTAAATTTAAAATAGGAAAGAAAACATATGAAGTACCAAATGGACTGGCTCATTTTCTTGAACATGTTAAATTCAACATTGATGAAGATACAACAGCTCACGATAAATTTTATAAAATCGGCGGAGATTCAAATGCTTTTACAACATTTGATTATACATCATACTTAGTATTTGCAACTAAAAATAAAAAAGAAAATCTAGAAGAATTACTTGATTTTGTATACACACCATATTTTACAAAGAAAAATATAGCTAAAGAAAAAGGGATAATTGTTGAAGAAGCCAACATGGGAATAGATGACCCATATAGCATAGTGTTCTTTCATACATTAAAAAATACTTTACAAAAATCAAAATATCGAAATACTATCACAGGTACACCAGAAGAAGTTGAAAGCATAACACTAGATGATGTAAAACTTGCCTATGATGCATTCTATCATCCTAAAAACATGTTTTTAACTATTACGGGTAATTTTAATCCATATGAAATGGCAAGTGTAGTAGAAGAAAACTTATCTAAAAAAGAATTTAAAGAATATTTAAATCCAGTAGTAATTAAAGAAAATGAACCAAGAAAAGTAACTAAGAAATATATGGAAGAAGAAATTAATTTAACATATCCTCAAGTGAAATTTACAATTAAAATGGATATGAATAGATTTAAAGACTATTCTAAATTAGAACTTAAAATATTAACAAATCTTTTATTTAATATAAATTTTGGGGCAACATCAAACTTTAGAGAAGAACTAATAGAAAAGGGAATTGTTCAAAGCTTGTCTGTTGCAAATGATATTTATGATGATACTTTTGTAATAACAATTACTTCAACAACAAACTTTAAAGAAGAATTAATTAAAAGAGTAAAGAATAAATTAAATGATTTAAGTGTTAATGAAATTGATTTCAAAAGAAAAAAGAATGCTGCGATTGCAACACTCATTCTTGATTATGAAGATATTGAAAATGTAAGCTATAGATTACAAGATGATATTTTAAATAATGGTAGTATTATAACTAATTTAAAAGAAATACTTGAAGAAGAAAGAGTAGAAGATTTAGAATCTATAATTAAACTAATAGATATTGATAACATGGCAATAAATGTATTTTTACCAAAAGAAAACCAAAAGGAACAATGACCTTTTGGTTTTTAACATACTATCTGTTGTAGAATTCAACGATAAGTTGTTCATTAATTTCTGGATTAAGTTCACTTCTTTCAGGAAGTCTAACATATTTACCAGTTAATTTCTTTTCATCCATTTCTAGAAAAGCTGGAACAGTTCTCTTTTGTTCAATTGCATCAAGGATTGCTGGATGGTTCATTGAGTTTTCTTTAACTGAAATGATGTCCCCAACTTTAGTAGTGTATGAAGGAATATCTACCTTTTTACCATTTACTAAAATATGTCCATGATTAACAATTTGACGAGCACTTCTTCTAGTTCTAGCCATACCTAGACGATAAACCATGTTATCAAGTCTAGATTCAAGAAGGATAAGTAAGTTTTCCCCAGCAATACCATGCATCTTTGAAGCTTTGTCAAATACTTTGTGGAATTGTTTTTCATTAAGTCCATAAAGAATTCTAACTTTTTGTTTTTCTTGCATTTGGATACCATATTCACTTAACTTACGACGACGATCTTGACCGTGTTGTCCAGGTGCATATGCTCTTTTAGCTAAATCTTTACCATTTTCTAAAGTAGAAAAACCAAGTCTTCTAGATTTTTTATAAGCTGGTCCCGTATATCTTGCCATAAAATCTCCTTTCATTTTATTTGCAAAATATTTATTCTGTCATATCCATTAAATAGGGAGTTTGAATAATTTCTCCAAGGCAGTATAGAATACTTTATTCCATTAAGGTTCAAACACATTATTTATAGGTACAACTCTGCCTAAATAACTTGCAAGTGTATTATATAATAATTCTATGTGTATGTCAAATTATTTTGAGAAAAAACAAAAAATTTGTTAATTTTCGCGGCTAAAATATTAATGTTTTTCTTGACATTTGCTTCATTTTGTATTATTATCTATTGGTATTTACAGAAAAAGGGTGAAGTTTTATGGATAAAATAATAAATATTGCTGTAGTAGCACACGTAGACGCTGGTAAATCAACTTTAGTAGATGGATTACTTAGACAAAGTGGTGTTTTTAGAGCAAATGAAGAATTAGTAGATTGTGTTATGGATAGCGGAGATATTGAAAAAGAAAGAGGTATTACAATTACTGCTAAAAACTGCGCTATTAAATATAAGGATTACAAGATTAATATTGTGGATACTCCAGGTCATGCTGATTTTTCGAGTGAAATTGAAAGAGTTATTAAAACTGTTGATACAGTTATTTTACTTGTGGATTCTGCTGAAGGCCCAATGCCTCAAACAAGATTTGTTTTAAAAGAAGCATTGCAAAATAATTTAAAACCAATTTTATTTATTAATAAGATTGATAAAAAGGACCAAAGAGCTGAAGAAGTTGTTGATATGACATTTAATTTATTCATGGAACTTGGTGCAACAGATGAACAACTTGATTTTCCAATTCTTTATGGTAGTGCTAGAAGTGGTTATGCAATTTATAACATGGGAGATGAAGGCAAAGATTTAACTCCATTATTTGAAACTATTGTAAATAATACTAAAGTTTTTGAAGGAAATGAAAATGATCCACTTCAATTACAAGTTTGTCAACTTGCTTATGATGATTATATTGGTAGACTTGGTATAGGTAGAATTAATAAAGGTAAAATAAAATCAGGTGAAACTGTATCACTTGCAACAAATGAAGGAAAAGTTGAATCTTTCCGTGTTACAAAATTATTTGTTAATGAAGGAATTAAAAGAGTAGAAGCACCTGTTGCTTACTTTGGTGATATAGTTACAGTTGCAGGATGTTCAGATGTATCAATTGGTGATACTATTTGTGAAAAAGATGTTATTGACCCACTTCCTAAAATTGTTATTGAAGAGCCAACACTTTCAATGAATTTCTTAGTTAATAATTCTCCTTTTGCAGGACAAAGCGGTAAATTTTTAACAAGTAGACATTTAAAAGATAGACTTGAAAAAGAACTAGAAACTAATGTAGGATTAAAAGTTGAACAATTAGAAGGTGCCGATGGTTTTAAAGTTAGTGGTCGTGGTGAATTACACTTATCAATTTTACTTGAAAATATGCGAAGAGAAGGATATGAATTATCTGTATCAAAACCAGAAGTTATTTTTAAAGAAGTAGATGGTAAAAAAGAAGAACCATATGAAAAAGTTATTGTTAATGTACCAAATGAATATTCAGGAACAGTAATTAATTCATTAAATGAAAGAAAAGGTATCATGCAAAGTGTTACTCCTGGTGAAGTAGGATATACAAAAGCTGAATATTTAGTACCAACCAGAGGATTAATCGGTTATCGTGGTTCATTTATTACTGAAACAAAAGGTGAAGGTATCATGGTTCGATCATTTGATTCTTATGGACCTTATGCAGGACCTATTTCAGGACGTAAAAATGGTGTTCTTGTTTCCATGGTTAATGGTACAACATTTGGTTACTCACTTTACAATTTAAGTAGTCGTGGAACAATGATCGTAGATCCATCAACTGAGGTATATATTGGTATGATTATTGGTATTTCCAATAAAGAAGGGGACTTAGATGTTAACCCTTGTAAGAATAAGGAACTTACAAATACCAGAAGTGCTCATGCTGATGATGCAATTGTGCTTAATAAAGCTAAGAAATTTACTTTGGAAGAAGCTCTAGAATTTATCGAAGATGATGAATATATTGAAGTAACACCAACAGAAATAAGACTTAGAAAAAAATATCTAGATCCAAAAGAAAGATATAGAAGAGCAAGATAAGACTTTAAAAGGTCTTATTTTTTTGTTGTGTGGGACACAAGTAATTTGTTAAATTTGGACTAGCTCATAAAATATAGTAAGAAATAACCTAAAGGGGGTGATATCTTGACTATATCATTATCAGTAGTCATAATGCTTGTAGCATACATTTTCGGAGCCATAACAAAAATGTTTACTCAGAAACTACCAAATAAGTTTATTCCTATTCAAAATGTTGTCATAGGTATAGTTAGTGGGATAATTTGTTTCTTTTTAAAACTTGATGATAACTTACTTAATTCAATTTTAGTAGGACTTATGTCTACGATGAGTGCTGGCGGAATAGCAGATCTCATAGAAGTGAAAAAAACACAAGATAATGAAACTAAAGGATAAATATTTTTTCTATAAGCAAATGACAATTGTATGACTAATGTTTTTAATATCAATTTGTGGCTTGAAATTGTTATGATTTTATGGTAATATAAGTATATATGAAAGAAAAATTCATATAATAAAAAAAGAAACATTTGATTTTCATAGGTCAATGCCTACTTTTTATAGGTAATGATGTTTACTTGAACATTAATAATGACAAGTAAACTTTTTTTGTTCTACTTAGGATAGCTTGTACATATTATTATTCTGGGAGGAACGGCACATGGGATTAAATGAAAAAGAAGTAATTGAATCTAGAAAAAGATATGGTACAAATGAAATAACAAAGCAAAAACAAAATACTTTTATGCATCTTTTATTAGAGTCACTCGGAGATCCGATTATTAAAATATTACTTATAGCTTTAGCAATTAAAGTTGTAGTATTATTCCGTGACTTTGATTGGTATGAAACAATAGGTATTTTAATAGCAATATTTTTAGCATCATTTATCTCAAGTATAAGTGAATATGGCTCTGAAAAAGCATTTTCTAGGCTTCAAGAAGAGCAGTTGAAAACTACTGCAAAGGTTAGAAGAAGTGGAAAAATCATAGAAATACCATCCGGTGAAATCGTTGTTGGAGATATTGTCATGTTAAGTAGTGGTGATAAGATTCCTGCAGATGGTTATTTAGTAAAAGGCAATTTAAGCGTTGATGAATCAGCATTAAATGGAGAAACTAAAGAAGCAAAGAAACTAAGTAAAAATGGTCCGGTCATATCCGATAATAACAGAGTATTTCGTGGTTCTGTAGTTTATAATGGCGAAGCAGAAATGCTAGTAAGATTTATTGGCGATAATACAATTTTAGGTAAAATTTCTCAAGAACTTCAAGAAGTTGTGCCAGAAAGTCCTCTCAAAATAAAACTTAGAGGTTTAGCAAAAACAATAAGTAGAATAGGTTATATTGGTGCTTTTCTAGCATCAATTTCTTATCTTTTTTCTAGTATAGTTCTTGAAAATCATTTTGATTTAGATTTAATTATGGCCACAATCACTAATTTTCCAGTTATGTTTAATCATTTGCTTTATGCATTAACTTTATCAGTAACTATTATTGTTGTTGCAGTTCCAGAAGGTCTTCCCATGATGATTACTTTAGTTCTATCAAGTAATATGAAAAAAATGCTCAAAGATAATGTTTTAGTTAGAAAACTAGTGGGTATTGAAACATCTGGAAGTTTAAATGTCCTTCTTACTGATAAAACAGGTACTTTAACAAAAGGCGTATTAAAAGTAACAGAATTTGTAACACCAGATTTAAAGGTTTATAAATCAAATTTAGATTTAAAAAAAAGTGCTAATTATGAAATATTATATTCTTCATTTTTTTATAATAATGCTAGTATTATAAGTGATGATAATATTATTGGTGGTAATTCAACTGATAGAGCATTACTTAAATTTATTGGTAAAAGTAAGGAAATAAATAAAAAAATAATTAATAAAACCCCATTTGATAGTGCCATTAAATATAGTAGTGTAACATTAAGTGATGGAACCATACTTGTAAAAGGTGCTAAAGAAGTACTACTTTCTAAATGTAAAACATATCTAAATAGTTTTGGTAAAGAAGCAAGTTTATTAAATAAAAAAATGATTGAAAAGAAAATTGAAAGCTATACTAAATCTTCAGGAAGAGTTCTAATATTTGCTTATGGCAAAAACATGGATAATTTATGTTTACTTGGCTTTGTTAATATTAAAGATGAATTACGTGATGAAGCCAAAGAAGGAATTAGGCTTATTAAAAGTGCAGGTATAAAACCTATTATGATTACAGGGGATGCAGTAGATACAGCAGAATCTATTGCGCGTGAGGTTGGTCTTATTGATATAAAAAGTAATCTTGTCTTATCAAGTAGTGATTTAGAAAAATTAAGCGATGATGAAATAAAAAGCAAGTTATATAGTATTGCTGTTATAGCTAGAGCTCTTCCTCAAGATAAAAGTCGTATGGTTAGTATTATAGAAAGTATGGATTTAGTAGTGGGTATGACTGGTGATGGTGTAAATGATGCTCCAGCTTTAAAGAAAGCAAATGTTGGCTTTGCCATGGGAAGTGGAACAGAAGTTGCTAAAGAAGCCGCAGATATTGTTATACTAGATAATAATATTTTATCAATTAGTAAAGCAATTTTATATGGAAGAACTATCTTTAAAAGTATTAGAAAATTTATAATTTATCAGTTAACGGTTAATATGTGTGCACTCGTTTTATCAATAGTTGGTTCTTTTATTGGTGTATCAACTCCGATTACAATTGTGCAAATGTTATGGCTTAATATGATTATGGATACTTTTGCAGGTGTTGCATTTTCTTTTGAAGCACCACTCATAGAATACATGGAAGAACCCCCAAAGAAAAAGGATACCCCAATTATGAATAAATATATGTATAGTGAAATAATATGGACAGGTATTTATTGTGCACTTTTATGTATTTTATTTTTAAAACTTCCAATATTTAAAACATTAATTAGAACTGGAGAAAACTCAAAATATTTAATGACAGCATATTTTGCAATGTTTATCTTCATGGGAATATTTAATGCCTTTAATGCTCGAACAGTTCGAATAAACACCTTCGCTAATTTATCTAAAAATAAAGTTTTTATTGGCATATTTGGTTTCATATTTATAGCCCAAGTTTGGATTATCTATAATGGGGGAGATATTTTTAGAACTTATGGACTTAAAATAAATGAGCTTATTTTAGTGCTCTTACTTGCTTTAACAGTATTTCCAGTTGATTGGTTTCGTAAATATATTTTGAAAAAACGTGGTATTGCCATTAGAATTTAATTGCATGTATTATTACAGTTTGATATAATAAGTGTAAGGAAGTGATTATATGGCAAAATATTGTGAAAAGTGTGGAAACAAAATAAATGAAGGCGCTAAATATTGTGATGGATGTGGAGCCCAAGTTGGTTTTAATGAAGAATATCCAAGTCATCCAAATTTTATTAAAAGAGATATGGTAATGGCAATAGTTTTATCATTCTTAACTTGTGGTATTTATGGTATTTATTGGTTTATTACTATGACAGATGACTCAAACACTTTAGTTGATAACAAAACAGCAAGTGGGGGAACAGCATTTCTTTACTGTTTAGTTACATGTGGAATATATTTCTTTTATTGGAATTATATAATGGGTAAAAAGATGTATGAAGCTGGAAGAAAGTATGGTAAGTCAATTGATGACAATAGTATTTTATATTTATTATTATCAATATTTGGTTTAAGTTTAGTAAATTATTGCTTAATTCAAAATGATTTAAATAAATTTGCAGACTAATGAAAAAAGTAGTAGTATCAATTTTAATATTAATTTTATTTATTGGTTATTATTACATTTCTAAATATACGGGATTTACCATTCCGTGTATTTTTCATGAGTTAACAAACTTTTATTGTCCTGGATGTGGAATAACAAGAATGTTTTTTGCAACATTAAAGTTTGATTTTTATCAAGCTTTTAGATATAACCCTTTAGTATTTATTTTATTAATATGTTTTATTATTTATAAATTAATTAATTTAAAATTTAAAATAAAATTACCAAAATATACATCATATGTTTTACTTGTAATTGTAATACTTTATGGTATATTAAGAAATATAGATGCTTTTGGATTTCTAAAACCTACGGTTGTATAACAATATACAACTTGTTAGTAAATATTTGCTCAATTAGTTTTATAAAATATGGAGGTAAACAAAAATGAAAAAGAAAAAAATATTAACTATAACTACTATAATTGTTATAGTATTACTTGGTATAACATTATTTATATTTTTAGAAAAAAAGGATATTAAAGAAAAAGAATCTAGCAATATTCAAACTAAAGAAGAAAAAATAAACATTAAAGAAAATGTTGAAGTAGAAATTAATAGTGAAGTTTTAAATATTAAAAATTTTTTTGAAAATAGTAATTTTCTGATGGAGAAATAAATTATTTTGAAAGTGATAAGAAAATTAAATTTGATACCAAATATAATAAAATAGGAAGTTTCAAAGTAGTAATGAAAATAAATGATAAAAATTACGAAACAACTTTAAACGTAGTAGATAAATTAGCACCAACATTAAAATTAAAAGAATTAACAATTACACTAGGTGATAAATTCGAAATAAATTCTTTTGTAGAATCTTGCACTGATAATAGCGAAGAAGATTGCATTTTATCATATAAAGAAAATAAAAAATACACAAAAGTGGGAACTTATGATGTAACTATCATTGCTAAAGATAAGAGTGACAATGTAGTAGAAGAGACAACAAAATTAATTGTCAAAAATAAAAAAACTACAAATGAAACTCAAACAAATAATAATAATAATAATAATAAAGTGAAGTTTGTCAAAGAAGAAACTGAATCAGTAAAAGAAACAAAAGAATTAAAATATGGTACAATATTAAATTCATGGCACGTTAAAACATACAAGTTGTATAGCGATGGATCTAAAAAGACAGTTAATGAATATACACATTATGAAGTTGATGGTACTAATTTTAATGCCAAAACAAGTGATATGCTACCAGAAGCAATAGAAAATATGAATGTTTACAAAGATATTGTAAACGACGTCGTAAAATATACTAATGAATTTAGAACTGAAGTTGGTCAAGCTCCATTAACACTTGATGAAACTTTAACAAAAGCAGCCATGGTAAGAGCTATTGAAATGGCTTACTCAGATAAATTTTCTCACGAAAGACCTGATGGAAACATGTGCTATTATATAATGCGTGATTTTGGACAAGATATTTATGGCGTTGGTGAGAATATAGCAAGTAGACAACGTAATGCCAAAGAAGTTTCATACGCGTGGAAAGGTTCTCAAGGGCATTACGAAAACATGATTAGTGCATCATTTACTAGAATAGGTGTTGGTGTAATTAATTTTTATGGTACATATTATTGGGTTCAATTATTTCAATATTAAAAAGACAAAATAAAAAAGGATATTGATACAATATCCTTTTAATAGTCATTTGGTAGCGAGAGGGAGATTCGAACTCTCGACCTGCCGGGTATGAACCGGATGCTCTAGCCAGCTGAGCTATCTCGCCATGACTACTAAATAATACCAAAAAAAATAACTTTTGACAAGAGTTTTTGTAATTATTCATGTAAAAATAGTAGAAAAAATGTAAAAATAACGAAAAAAATAGAAAATGAAGTGGTAAAAATGATAAGTTTAGAAGAATTTGATAAAATTGATATGAGAGTTGGAACAATAATAGAAGCTAAAATTAATAAAGGAGCCAGAAAGCCAGCATATAAACTAAAAATTGATTTAGGAAAAGATTTAGGTATTAAAAATTCATCTGCTCAGTTAACTGAACTTTATACACCAGAAGACTTAGTAGGAAAACAAGTAATAGTTGTAGTTAATTTTAATCCGATTAGAATTGCCGATATAAAAAGTGAAGTCAGAATACTCGGAGCTGAAAATAAAGAAGGCTGCATTATTTTAACACCAGAAAGACAAGCACAAAATGGAAGTAAAATATATTAAAAATGAATAATATTTGGTTAAGTATAAAAGGGAGATTCGAACGCTTAGCCTTACGGGTATGAAAAATAAGCCCTAAATTAAATTACCGTTTATTTTTTACCGTTTCCCTTATTAAATAAGGCTTCGCTCCGATATATATTATAAAATAAAATATAAGTAAATTCAAGTAAATTCAAATAAATATAAATAATTTTATATAAAAATTCCCTAAAATTTCCCTGAATATTTTTTAAGCATTAAATTTACTTTCTTTCTTTTTTTATATATTCAATGTTAAACTCATCTAAATCGCTTATTTTAATTGTACCATCTTCTAGTGAAGATTTTAATCCCTCTTGATATTCGTTAGGGGCATAAATTACTTTAATATATTGACTCTTTTGACAAGGTAAGTAATAAATATATTCATCATCTTTATAAATTTCTTCTAAAGCAGAAGCACAAGTAAAGTTTTCGTTATTTTTACTACTATCAACAATGACAAATTCTTTTTCAATATCATATTTTGAATTATTAAAAACAGTAATATTAAATATCTTTATTATAACTCCTTTTTTATAACCCATACGAATATCATCTATTGAATAAATACTATTAACTTTTGATATTGAATAAGTTAAAGATTTCCACTCAACTGTACCACCATCTTTTAGTTTAAAAGGTATAGGTATTAACAAAATCAATAATATTATAATAATCACAATTTTAGCAATTTTTTTACTTTTCATTTTTCATATCCTTTCCACAAACTATCTTTGTTAATAATATTATACCATATTATTGATAAAAATAGTAATACAATGGTATTGATATGTCAAATAAGATTAAAATGTATAAAAAAAATAGATATTTCTATCTATTATTACTCATATTGGTAGCGAGGGAGGGACTCGAACCCCCGACATATCGGGTATGAACCGTGTGGCCCAAAAATGAATGTGCAACTTAAAGTTGATAGAAAGCATTTATTATTTATCATAAAATCAGCTTAAGAAAAAGGAGGTCTTCATATGAATTTCGGAGACAATTTAAAAAAATTAAGAACAAGTAAAGGAATGTCACAAGAAAAACTAGCAGAAAAAGTTAATGTTTCAAGACAATCCGTAAGTAAATGGGAAACTGGTGATGCATATCCAGAAATGAATAATTTATTAGAACTATGCAAAATATTTCATTGCAAAATTAATGATTTGGTTAATGATAGTATACTTGATGTTAATAATTTAGATGATGAAGTAAAAAATAAAGTAATAAGTTTAAAAAAAGAAGAAAGTAAGAAAATGAAAATATTAAGTAAAATAATATCTACATTTTCTAAAATAGGAAGAATTTTATGCTACTTTTCTATACCATTTGTAGTACTTGCTATAATTATTACACCATTTTTAGTGCATAAATTAGAAGTTAAAAATAATGAAATTAGTATAAGTTCATCAGATAGTAAAATATCTATTTTAGATAAAGGAGATAAACTAGTAATTAAAGCTGGCAATATAGCACTTGGTGAAGCATCTAAAGATGTAGCTCAAACTAAAATAATTGATGTTTTAGAAAATAATAGTAAAGCTCGAGTTATAACTTATATAGAAATAGGTTTAATTGTATTAATAATAACTTTAGTACTACTTTCAATTATCTTAAGATGTTTGGAAACAAGATTTGGAAATATTAATAAAGGTGATAATCCATTTACATTAGAAAATGTCCATCTAATCAAAAAAATGGCATACATGATGATTACAATAATTGTTATATCTAATCTCGGAGGTATAATATTTGAAATCTTACTTAACCCTGATTTAGACATGAGTATTGAAGTTTTTGATTTAGTATAAATTTTATTCTTATTTAGTTTATCTTATATTTTTGAATATGGAAGGTTACTTAGCATAGATAGAAATGCTAAAATATATGGTGACTAAAAATGAATAGAGAAAAATTTATTGAAAGGTTATCAAATCAAGCAGATTTAACTAAAGAAAAAGCTATATTAGTAAATGATATACTTGAAAATAACTTCTTTATTAGCAAAAGATATAAAGATAAAATAATAAGTGAAATAGTACTTAGTTTAAACATAAACATTAATGAAGCAACTAAGATTTATGAAATAGCAAAAGATATAATTGGAAGTGAAATAAAAAATAAATTAAAACATCCATTTGGAAACTAAAACAAAAAGGAAATGCTTAAATTCATTTCCTTTTTAAAATTATATACTCAGTATTAATTAGTTATTATTGTTATTCCAGCTCCAGCCAGCACCTAAAATGATTACTAAGAGAATAAATAATACAATCCAGATAGCTGCACCAATACCATAACCACTTGTATATCCAGCATATGTAGGAGCACCGCATGCTGATTGAGCACCGTATCCTCCACCATAATAGCCAGTATTTCCATAATAATACATAATATACCTCCTTTTTGTATCTACTATAATTTATTATAAATGACGAATTTTTGACATTAAAATAACCCAAGTTTTTAAAAAAATATTTAATTTTGGGGTAAATAATGGTACTATTAGTATAGGAGAGAAAGTTATGCATAAATTATTTTCAAAAATGGATATACCATTATTTATAATGGTTGTTTTGTATATATCACTTGGTTTAGTAATGATTTATAGTGCATCAAATATAACTGCAGTAGTTCGTTATGGTTATGCACCATATCATTTCTTTATAAGACAAGCACTCTTTGTTGTAGCAGCATTTATAATTGGCATGACTATAGTTATTAGATTTCCAACAAGAAATTATGCAGCACTTGCATGGCCTTTAGTATTTTTACTTATTGGTTCTTTGGCTTTTTTGTTTGTTAAAGGTAAAATTGCAGGTGGTGCTATAAGTTGGTATGATTTAAAATTCTTTAAAATTCAACCTAGTGAGTTTGCTAAATCTATATTGGTAGTATTTATGGCAATCTATTATAATAAATTACATTATAAAAATGTTAAAAATATATATGCATATTTTGTACCACTAGCATTTGCATTAATTATTATAGGACTTGTATTTATGCAACCAGACTTAGGTAGTGCAGCAATTATTGCTGGTATTGTATTTTTAACATTTATAAGTATACCTATTGTTCAAAATAATATTATGAAATTTATTAAAATTATAACTGTTGGATGTATTATCGCAGGTATAGCTATTTTATATTCTGGAAATAGTTTCTTAAGCAGTATTCAAAAGGGAAGGCTTAATTTTAGAAATCCATGCTCTAGATATACAGAAACAACAGGTTATCAAGTTTGTAATGGTTTTATTGCAATTAATAATGGTGGCTTATTCGGAGTAGGTTTAGGAAATTCAACACAAAAATATTTGTATTTACCAGAAGCTCACACAGACTTTATATTCCCAATAATTGTGGAAGAACTAGGACTTGCAACAGGCATTTTAATTGTACTTGGTTATGCTTATATTTTAGCAAGAATACTAAGAATTGCCAAACAATCTGAAAATCTTAGATGTTCAATTTTAGCTTATGGAACATTTTGGTATTTTACTCTCCATATATTAGTAAATTTGCTTGGGGTCTTAGCCTTAATACCACTTACTGGTGTACCACTTCCATTTTTAAGTTATGGTGGTTCATTTACAGTTAATGCCATAATAATGTTTTTTGTAGTAGAAAGGGTAAATATCGAAAATAAAACAAACAAGACTAAAAGAGAAATAAAAGCTCTTTAGTCTTTTTCTTTTGTAAAATTTGTGTAAACATTATATATATTTCTACTTTTTTGTGATAGAATAAAAACTAATTTATAAGGAGGCTTATATGCAATCAATATATATTAATTTGGATGACTCAGGTAAACTTTCTAAAAAAGAAGTAATAAGTGTATATGGAGGTTTAGTATTTTTATCTAAGAAAGAAAAAGACAAATTTATTACTCAGTATCGAAGTATTATAAATGATATTAAATGCAAATATTGTAAAGACAAAGACTTATGTAATAAAAAATGCCCAGAGATAAAAAATACCAATATTAAAAATAGTGATAAAAGAAGAATAATGAATTACATAAAAAAGTATTTTATCGTGGGACTTGTCATAAGTAATCAAAATGTTTATAATCATATAATAGAAAATAAAGCCGCTAAAGGAAGATTTTTAGATTATTCTTTAAGAAGAATGATAAAAGAAGTAATTAATAATCAAATAACAAATAATAAAATAGATTCTAAAGAACCTTTAAAAGTTATTATCAATATCGATGAACAAACAACAAAAAGTAATGGTTATTATAATTTACATGATGGTTTAGTGGAAGAATTAAAGTATGGTATTAGTAATTTTAATTATTCATGTACATATAATCCAATAGTATTTAATGATTTAGATGTTAAAGTAACATATCAAGACTCAGGTAAAAGTTATTTAGTTCAAGCAGCAGATTTAGTATCAGGTACCATAAGAAGAATTATTTTAAATGCTCTAGAAGAAAAACAAGATATAAACAATATTTTAAATAACTTTGTTAATTATAAAATAATTCTTCCATGAAAAAAAGCTACCTAAGTAGCTAATTCCCAGTTAGTATGGTGTACAAATAGCACACTTAATTTAAAAAAATCATATTCTAACTATCGACCTGACAAGATTATTAATCTCCGGTAACCTAATAATATAATAAATGTGGCTATTTGTCAACAATAAAATATGATATACAAACGAAACTAGAGAGCTTACTCTAGTTTTTTTTAAAAGAATGTTTTATAATATGTATATAAATTTCTTTAGGAAAAATAATAAATAAAAAAGCTGGACAAGGCTTTTGTTATAATTAGCTTTTTCAAAAGAGAATAAATTATAGTAGAACAAGAAATGAGGTAATAATATGAATAGAGAAGATTTTCCGATGTTAAATGAAGATATAATATATTTAGATAATGGTGCAACTAGTTTAAAACCTAAGTGTGTAATAGATAAAATGACAGAGTATTATGAAAAATATAGTGCTAATGCTCATCGCGGTGATTATGATATATCATTTAAAGTAGATGTTGAATATGAAAATGCTCGTGAAGAAGTAAAAAACTTTATTAATGCTAAATCTAAAGAAGAAATAGTATTTACAAGTGGTGCAACAGACTCATTAAATATGATTGCAACAGGTTTCTTTGGCAATTTGCTTGAACCAGGTGATGAGATTTTAATTACAACAAGTGAACATGCATCAAATGTTATGCCGTGGTTTAGATTATGTAATGATTTAGGAGCAGTGGTTAATTTTATTCCTTTAGATGACTCGCT
This sequence comes from uncultured Mycoplasmatota bacterium, assembly GCA_900551525.1. Classification (GTDB taxonomy): domain Bacteria; phylum Bacillota_I; class Bacilli_A; order RF39; family UBA660; genus Onthocola_B. Next base: position 19,707 of record URWD01000003.1, on the reverse strand, counting down.
TCATGTAACTTTAGATAATGTTAGAAAAAGTATTACACCAAATACAAAAGTAATAGCTTTAGCAGGTATAACAAATGTTGTTGGGGACATTAGACCTATTAAAGAAATTACTAAACTTGCTCATGAACATGATATTTTTGTAGTAGTTGATGGTGCTCAAAGTGTTCCCCACATTAAAACTGATGTTCAAGATTTAGACATTGATTTTTTAGCTTTCTCAGGACATAAAATGTTAGGGCCAACGGGCGTAGGAGTTCTATATGGTAAAAAAGAATTACTCGAAGAATTAGAACCAGTGAATTTAGGTGGTGGTATGAATGAATCTTTCGATACAGTAGATACCATGTATTACAAAGAGTTACCAACTAGATTAGAAGCTGGAACACCAAATATCGCTGGGGTTATAGGTCTAGGTGAAGCCATCAGATATATTAATAAAATAGGTATTGATAAGATACATGAAAGAGAATTACATCTAAGAGATTATTTAATTGAAAAATTAATACCTTTAAGTCACATAGACATAATTAATTTAGAAGCTGATAGTGGAATAGTAGCATTTAATGTAAATGGCATATTTAGTCAAGATGTAGCTTACTTCTTAAATAAATATAACATTTGTGTAAGAGCGGGTAATCATTGTGCTAAAATACTTAAAAATGCCACTGGTGTTACAAATTCACTACGAATAAGTTTATATTTCTACAATACTGAAAAAGAAATAGATGAACTTGTAGAACTTCTTAAAAACAAACAAAAAATAGAAGATGAAATAATTTAATCTTCTATATATAAATTGATAAGTTTGAAAACGAAAAACCTCAAAGATTTAATCCTCTGAGGTTTTATTATGTCCTTTAATAGCTTTATGATACACCTTTAAAATATCTGAAGCAAACACTTCTTTAGAATATTTATAAATACTATTTCTAGCATTAATACTCATTTCTTTATAAAGTTTATCATCATTCATTAATTTAAAAATATAATCTTTAAACTCATCATTATTTTTAAATAAGTAGCCATTATAGTTTGGTTCAATCATAGCTGTGAAAGATTCATCGTTAATGCATATTGTTGGTTTAGAAGCTGCTAAGCCTTCGATAATTGTAAGCCCTTGAGTTTCCGTAGTGGAAAAAGAAACTACAACATCAAAAGTATTGAAATAAGCGGGTACTACTGAATAATCAACTTTATCAGTAAATATAACAAAACTATCTAGTTTTAATTCTTTAGTTAATTTTTGTAAATTTTCTAATTCAGGACCACCACCAACGAGCATTACTTTAATATTATTATTTACTTTAACCATATCTTTAATATTATAAAGTAATTTATCAAAACTTTTTTCTGGTGCAATTCTACCAACAGAACCAATAACAAAATCAGTATCTTTTATTTTATATTTTTTATTTATTTTAGTTATTTCTTTTTTCATTTCTTCATTTAATTTAAATTTTTCGGTATCAATACCAGTTGGAATAACGTTAGCATATTTTTTAATACCATATTTATTAACAAATAAATCTTTTATTTTATCAGTTGGCACAATAAGTTCATCACATTTTTTTTCACAATAGTATTTAGTCATTTTAATCACCAATTTTTTTGCTAAATTATTAAAATGCCCATGAGTTACATAATGTACATAATCTTCATATAATGTATGATATGTATGCACAACTGGTATATTAAGCTTCTTAGCAACAATCCTAGAAAAATAACCAACACCAAATTCTGTTTGACTATGTATTACGTCTAAATTCCAACTTTTAATAATCTTCATTGCTTTACTTGAATATATACCAGTTAATTTAGTTTGATAAATCCCAGTTTTAATTCCTGTCATATAAATAATTTTATTTTTTTTATCATATTTAAAACCCTTGCCATCTAAATTAGCTGTAACAATAAAAACTTCATGATGCATTTTTTCAAGAGCTTCTTTAAGCATTTTTATACTTGTAGTAACTCCAGATATATGGGGTTCATAAGCATCTGTAAATATACCTATTTTCATTTTTACCTCGCATTTCTTATAATAAGTATAATATATTTTGACTAAATTGTACACAAAATGTTAAAAAGTGTCTTTTATTTACATAACTCTTTATAAAGATTTAAAACTTTGATAAGATATTAAAAAGGAGATTATAATTATGAATAAAACATTGAAAAGAATATTAATTTCATTATTAACCATGCTAATTATAGGATTAATAATTATATTTGGTATAAATTTATATGTAAAAAGTAGCACAAAACAAAGTATTATGAGTATAAATGATTTAAATAAAGATTATGATGCAATTTTAGTTTTAGGTGCAGGATTAAGAAATGGAAAACCTAGTCCAGTTTTAAAAGACAGACTTGATACTGCTTATGAAGTGTATGAAAGTGGGACATCAAATAAAATAATTGTAAGTGGGGACCATGGTACTAAAACTTATGATGAAGTAAATGTAATGAAGGATTATTTAACTAATAAAGGAGTGCCAAGTGAAGATATTTTTATGGATCATGCTGGTTTTTCTACTTATGATAGTATATACCGAGCTAAAGAAATATTTCAAACTGAAAAGGTTATAATTGTAACTCAAGAATTTCATTTGTATCGAAGTTTATACATTGCTAGTAAACTTAATTTAGAAGCAAAAGGAGTATCTGCTACATTGAGGCATTATACTGGAGAAACAACTTTTGAATTACGAGAAGTACTTGCAAGAGATAAAGATTTTATTAAAACAATATTTAAACCAGAACCTAAATATTTAGGGGATACTATTCCCGTTTTTGGTGATGGAAACGTTACAAATGATTAAAATATGCTTGAAAAAAATATAATAACAATGTATAATTATCTATATAATAAATAAGGGGCTGATAAAATGAATGGACAAAATCCTAATTTAAATAATGGCACAAATAATGGTTTGAATAGTGAAACTTTAGGTTCCACTACATTAGGCATGGCACAAAATACACCAAATGTAGAAGGTCCAAATATAAATCCAACACCAATTCCAAATTCCGGAATAAATAGCATACCAAATGCAACCCCAATGCCAAATACTACACCAAATGTAGCTCCTCAAGTTGAAAGTTTAGAATCAGCTCCAATGCCAACTGAGCCAGTTGCTAGACCAATTCCTGGTACAGAAGATATGTTAACGGGAAATACTGTGGGAGTTAATAATAACTTTACACCATCAGGTAATATAAATGGTTTTACAAACTCAAATAAAGTTGAGAATATTGGTGTTGTGCCACCTCAAAACAATGATAATAAGAAAAAGAAACCAATGAATAAGATACTATTTATAATTTTAATTATAGCGTTGATTGGTGCAGTTGCTTATGGTGTATATTATTTCCTAAGTGTAAGCAACAATACAGTAAAATTAACACCTAAAACAGTAAGCATTGGCGTAGGGGAAACGGTTCCTGATGACATTAAAGAATATGCAACTATTACTAGAGGAAATGCAAGCACATGTAGTGTTAATACAAGAAATGTTGACACATCGACAGTAGGTGAATATGAAGTTACAATAACTTGTGGAAAAAATACTTACAAAGCAAAAGTAGTAGTAAGTGATAAAACAGCACCAGTTGCAGAAGTAAATATGGTATTTAAAACAATTAATACAACAGTAAGAGTAGAAGATTTCATAAAAAGTTGTAATGACCCATCAAATTGTAAAACAAGTTTTGCTGATGAAGCAAAAGTAAATGAATATATGACTGCTGCTGGAGGCCCATATGAAGTAGTAATCGAAGCTGTAGATGATGCTGGAAATAAAGCAGATTACACAGCAACGTTATATGTAACAAGTGAAGATATTTTCTTATTTGCAAACTTCAGTAGTGCTGAAGAAATTCTAACAGAATATAAAGCTAAAAAAGTAGTAAATGATATATTTGCTATAAACCGCACTTTAGTATTCTTAAATGCTGCTCGTCGAGATTATAAATATACATTTGAAAATGCTGCTGATTACAATGAAATTGTTAAGAATAAAGAAAATACAATAACATTTGATGGCATAACAGGTACAGCAACATATGATGATAATAACTTAAGCTTAGTAATATCAACAGATTTAAGTTTAGATACTTTAAAGAGTGAAAATAATGGTAATTTTCCAACATCATATCAAGAGATTCAAACAATATACAAAGATACTAAAGGATACACTCCATCATTTATAAGAAGTTATCCTCAAACCGAAAGTGAAGAGTAATCTTCATTTTTTCTTGTATTGAAGTTTAGTTCGTGATAAAATTAAGACAAGTGGTGATAAAGATGAAAAAGGGCAAAAAACTAGTAGCATATTTAATTGTAATTTTATCAGTAATTATAATAGCATTTCTATTTTTGAAAATATTTAAATTTGACAAAAAAGTTAATGTTGAATATCCAGAAGTAACAGAAGCTGATATTAAGGAAATTTATAAATTTTTTCCAGAAAGAAACTATAATGCTGGACCATCATTTTACATAGGTAGTTACTTAACAAGCAATAATATAGGATATTCAACAATATCTTTAGTTACATATAATTATATTGAAAGAAATAATCCATTTAAGTTTGAAACTATAACTGAAGAAGATATTAGTCTGGTAGGTAAGGACTATAAATTATTATATAAAATAAATAAGGATTACTTTCTAGAAATGGTAAAATATATTTTTAAAGAAACAAATTATTACATTTTAGATTTTAAAATTGATGAAAATAAAAGTGCAAAAATAAAAGATGAATATGATTATTTATATATTTATGAGAGTAATAATGAATTAGATGACAATATTATTTATTACAAAGGACTAGATAGTTATACTGTAGAAAACGGAAATGAATCAATTAAAATAATTGAATATTTTCTTAAATGTAATAAGACCACAAAAGTGTGTTACGATAATGAAGGAACAAATGAAATAGTAAATAACAACATAAAATATAGTGAAAATTTAAATATAAATGAGTATAAAGATAAATTAAAAAGGTATGAACACAAATTTTCTTATGAAGATGGCCATTACAAATTTGTAAGTACCAGAGAAATTTAGTTTAACAAAGGGTGGGGGATTATGCGAGATTTATATTACATAAGTTATGAATCATTTATGCTTTTCTTAAATAAAGTTACGGAAAGATACGATGATAACAGAAAAGTATTAAAACATATAATAATTGATCTTTTAACAAATAAAAGAAGTACATTTAATGCGGATTTAAATGAATTTATAGAAAAATCAGGTGCAAATTTAGAAGTATGTAAAAGAGCAATAATGTTTATGTTAGTTAGTAAATCATATGTAATGAACTATTATGACTCAGTTCATGAAATAAATACTTCTTATAGTGAGCCATTTATTGAAGATTTAGAATCTTTAACTAAAGAGGACATTATAGATATGTTTTATAAACCAACAGAAATGACTGATGATATCATCGAAGATTTTCTAGCATATATCCAAAGACCTTATATATTTAAATTTAAAGCAAAAGAACTAATTTTTAAAAATGAAAAACTTCAAAAACTACTAGAGTTAAACCCATTTGAATTTTTAGATATCTGGGATTATATACCAGATGAAGAATTAACCAAGCCAGAAAAATACATTCAAAGATTTTTTGATATATACGATAAATCAATTTCTGAATGTGCAGAAGATGTAAATGGTGAAAAAGAAAATTTTGATAGTATGGATGAATATGAACATACAATATTAATTCAAAATATTTATGAATCTTTTGAAAATGATACAGCACAAATAACAATATTTATAAACTACATTTTATCTAACATATATGAGTTTTTAATTATAGAAAAAAACAGTGGTTCTAAAAATTACAAAGATTGTTTTGATTTAATACCATTTTTAGAAGAGCATGATATATATGAACTTCGAGATGAATTCTTAAATAATAGAGAATTTGCTCTTAGAATAATTGACATATTTATAGAACAAAATAGTACTCTAGATGAAGATGATTTACTTGAAAAAAGAGAAGAATTTAAACATTACGGAGACATTAAACTTTTAAGAAAATTAAATCCATATTATGATGCTGAAGAAATAGTATATCAAAAAATAAAAGAAACTAGTGAAATTAACTAGTTTCTTTTTAGTACTGCATGAACAACATATTTATTGTTTTCATCTGCACAAGTTGATAAAGTAATAATTTTATCATTTTCATTTAAATCAACATTAAAGTTATAAATACTTCTTGACTTTATTAAATCAAACATTTTCATTTTAGTTTGATTATCTGGAAAGATAACTTGTAAATAATCAGTAGTTGTTTCAATTTTATATAAAGAAAATATTTCATATTCAAGTGTTTCATATAAAGTTTTAAAAGTAATAATATGATTATCAGGATTACTATACCAATTATATCTCATCATATTTTGAATATTACCAAACATAATACCATTATAATATCTATTGTGAGCATAAACAACTAAATTATCACTTAAATTTACAACATCACTATGATAATCCATAAAAACCCAACCATTTTTATCATCTTTAAAGAAAATATTATGATTTAAATAATAACTATTATTATTAGTTTGTACAACTGGATAATCTATATTAGTATTAGGTACTTTAAGCCAACCAACAGTTTCTGGATTTACATTTTTAAAAACACTAGCGACATCTTTATTAATTACTTTTTTCTCATTATCTTTTAAATCTTTATTCATTTCGTTAATAATTGTTTCAGTATTATCTAAACTAATTATTTCTTTTATACTAGTTTTAGTATCCTCATCATTTTTCATAGAATTATAATTATCATAAAAAACATAAATAAACAAAACTGCAATAATAAGAATAATTATATAACCACAAGTTTTTAAAATACTATTATTAGTTTGTTTTAATAAATTATCTTTTAAGTAATCATCACTATAATCTAATCTAAAATAAATCTTATAACGTTTGCTTTTTCTTTTATTAAATTCTCTTAGATATTCAATAGTTTCTTCATTTGATATATTATCATGAATAACTATTTTTATATTTTTTTTATTATTTTTTCTAAGAGTATTAATAATATATTCTAAGTCATTTTTATTTACGTAATTAACATTTATAGTTTTTAAGTATTTATTTATTTTAATAAAAGCTTCAAAGTCTTCTTCATCTTGCACTGACATTGGTAAATCTATCTGGATAGTCATTTTATAAAACATACTAGAAAATATACTAAGATTATTTTGAAGCATAAAATTTGATAGATATAGTATTTCATTTCTAGATTCTACTAAAACACCATATTTATCTAAATATTCAATCATAAAAGGTTGAAGGTTATAACAATTTACATTTTTAATATTAGTTTTAATAATAAGTTCACAAATATTAAAATTTAATTGAACATCTTCTTTAATAATTAAATTAATAATATTAGTATTATTTTTTAATACATTAAGAATAGTGGATACAAATTCCATTTTTTCGATAATTATAGTATCGATACCATAGTTTTTAGTAAGTTCATTTATAAAAGTTGAAGTAATTTTTACATTGTTATTCAAATAATCAAGAGAAAATATTAGTTCATCAGAACTAATTACATTAGTATTAAGTAAGTTTTTATTTTCACATGATAATCGCACTTTTTCCTTAATATATAAGGCACTATCTTTAATTTTAAATAATAATTTCTTCATATTCTCAAATCCTATTACTTTATTATAATAACACAATTTTACATTTTTTAATATAATTTTGTAAAAAATATGTTGTTTTTTGTATTTTTATGATATAATTTAGACATAATAAAGATAAGGAGAGATATAGTGATGAAAAAAATTATCAGTTTTATAGCATTAGTAATGGCTATAATAATTATACCTATGGGTGTTGACGCAGCAACAATAGTTCCAAAGTGTGAAAAAAGTTGTCCAACTGAAGGAGGAAAATGTACATCAACATGTAAAATCAATGTTGAAGGAAATACAGCAGAAATTAATTCATTCTCAGCAACTCTTGAAGTTGTAGGAAATGGAGTTACAGTAAAATCTTTAACACCTGGTGATGGATGGCAAAAAGTTTCACCAAGTGATGCTGAATTAGCTGGAACATCAATTCCATTAAGCTTAATTGCAAATAATGGTAATATTACAGCTTCTAACTTTACATTAGTAACATTTACTCTAGAACTTGAATCATCAGCTGCTGATTGTAGTTTAAAAGTTACTAATCCATCAATAGGTAGTGAAGTAACAATTGAAATTGAAACAACTACAGAAACTAAAACTGGTGCAGCTCTTCCAATTGCAATCATTGGTTGTGGTATTATAGGTGCTGGATTAATCTATAGTGTAACTAAGAAAAATAAAAAAATGTATAAAATATAATAAATTTTTAACAATCTTGTTTGCAAGATTGTTTTTTTGTGTTAAAATAACACCAGACGGAGGATTAATTATGAATGAATTAACAGAACAAGAAATAGTAAGAAGAGAAAAAGCTGAAAAAATTCGTGAAATGGGAATAGACCCTTTTGGACACAGATTTGAAAGAAATGCTTATTCAAAGGATTTAAAAGAAAAATATGCAGATGTGCCTCATGATGACTTTGAAAATATGGAAGATACTGCAACAGTGGCAGGACGTATTATGTTTATTAGAAAAATGGGAAAAGCATCATTTTTTACAATTCAAGATAAATTAGGAAGTATCCAAATATATATATCAATAAATGATGTTGGAGAAGAAGTATATAATTTATTTAAATCAGCTGATTTAGGGGATATAGTTGGTGTTTATGGTAAAATAATGAAAACTAGAACTGGAGAAGTAACAATTAAATGTTTAGAATATACACATTTAGTTAAAGCTTTAACACCACTTCCAGAAAAATTCCATGGACTAACAGATACTGAAGAAAGATATCGTCGTAGATATGTTGACTTAATAATGAATGAAGAAGCTAGAAATGTAGCTTTTACTAGACCTAAAATTATTAGATGTATTCAAAATTTTATGGATGGTCGTGGATTTACAGAAGTTGAAACACCAGTTTTAACAACTCTTTTAACAGGTGCTAGTGCTAGACCATTTGTAACACATCATAATACTCAAGATATTGACATGTATTTACGTATTGCTCTAGAACTTCCATTAAAAAGACTTTTAGTAGGAGGAATGGAAGCAGTATATGAAATAGGCAGAGTATTTAGAAATGAAGGAATGGATACAAAACATAATCCAGAATTTACTCTAATGGAAGCATATCTTGCTTATAGTGACCTTGAAGGTATGATGGATATGACTGAAGGCATGTTTACTAAAATAGCTAAAGAAGTAATGGGGAAAATGACATATAACTGGGGTGGAAATGAAATAAGTCTTGAAGGACCATGGAAAAGAATCTCAATGGTTGATGCAATAAAAGAAAAAACAGGTATTGATTTTTCAAAGAAAATGACAGTTGATGAAGCCTTAAAGCTTGCAGAAGAACATCATATTGAAGTAGCAGATCATGAAAAAAATGTTGGACACATTATTAATTTATTCTTTGAAAAATATGTTGAAGAAACATTAATACAACCAACATTCCTATATGGTCATCCAGTAGAAATATCTCCACTTACTAAGAAGAATCCAAAAGATCCAAGATTTGTTGATAGATTTGAATTATTTATCGGAGGAAAAGAATTTGCAAATGCCTATACTGAATTAAATGATCCAATTGATCAATTAGAAAGATTTGAAGAACAATTAAAAGAAAGAGATTTAGGAAATGATGAAGCAAATGACATTGATATGGACTTCATTGAAGCTCTAGAATATGGCATGCCACCAGCTGGAGGTATCGGCTATGGTATTGATAGACTTGTAATGTTTTTCACAGAACAAGAAACAATTCGTGAAGTAATATTATTCCCAACAATGAAACCAAGAGATTAAAGTTTGACTTTAGTCTTTTTTTCTGTTAGAATAAGAGCTAATTTCAGGGGTGAGATTATGTTTAATGAAAAAACAACTAAAGCAATAAAGGCAATCGAAGAAGAAGCTCAAGCTATCGAAGAAGCATATGAACTTTTATCTGAGTTAGAAATGAAAGATAAAAAGACATCTTATGAATATGAATATGCAGTAAAAACAATTAAATCGTGTGCTGATATTGAAGATGAATACTTAAAAGAAATATTAACTAAGGACTATGCAGAAGATGTATTTAACTTTTTTAGTAAAAAATATAATCTATCAATGGCTTTTTATTTGCATCCTTTAGCAAACAATAACAAATTATATCAAATCCGTATAATGAATAAAATATATACTTATTTATATAAGCTGATGCCTAATGAAAATTTTCACGGATATAGTTTTTCAAGAACTTTATATGAATTATCTATAAATTTAGATTTAATAAGATTAACATTAAGTTTACTAAAAGATAAAAAAGAAGCTATCAAGATTAAATACAATTTAGCTCTTACAATCGGAGAAGTAGAAAAGGAACTTTTAGAAACTAACTTTGAAATATCAGAAAATCCATATTTAACAAGAAATATATTAACTTATAATAATGCATTAAAAAATGTTGGAAAATTTTTTACCAATAGTATAACAATAAATATTCTTCATAGTTATATAATAAGTATTTTTTCATTTAAAAAAGACTTTAAAAACAATACAGATGAATATTTAGACTTTTTATTTACTTGTACAAGTATCAGAGCATGTTTAGTTATGTTAGATGAAAATACTGCAAATTTAGTGATATCAAAGATAAAAGAATTTATAAATGGAGAAGGTAATTTCAATTTACCTAACCTTCCAAATTTTAATAAGGAAGAATTATTAATTTTATTAATGGATTTAGCTGATACACTTGAAAAAGAAAGTGATGTAAGATACACAATTGAAATATTAAAAGGTTTATTAGAAAATTTAGAACAAGATAAAAAAGTTCCAAATCATGTAAGTTTAAGTTTATAGAAAGGGAGAATATATATGTTAAAAAATGGAGCATTAAATGACATTGAAATGTTTGGAAATATAATTAATAGTATAAATGTAAGTTATAGAAAATTAACAGAATTAGAATTTAAAAATTCAAAAGAAAGTAAAGAGTATAAGGAAGAATTAGAAAATTTAAAAAGTTGTATTACTATTGAAGAAAATATTTTAGAAAGATTTAAAGTATCTGGTGATCTTGAAGAAATAATAAGTTACATAGAAAATAAATTTGAAACTAAAGCAGGAATTAATATAAATTTTTCCTGTAAGGAATGTGATATTAAGAAAGCAAGAATGTCCAATGATTTACACCAAATTAGAATATCACAAATATTAAATGGTGAAGATTTTCCTAGTGCTTTGTATGTAACTTCAATTTATAATGATATAATAAAATTGGCTTTAGCTATTTTTGATATAAATAATCATATTAGTGATAAAAAAGAAAAAACAAAAATTAAGTATCAAATGGCACTTAGTATGAGAAGTATTGAAAAAGAACTTATAAGAGATAATTTTGAAATTAATCCTCATCCATACATGGAAAATGGTTTACTTTTAATAGATGATTCAGAAAAATTTTTAAGTGAAATGATAAAGACAACAGAAGTAAGTAATTTCTTTCCTGTTCTTGCCGATAAATTAGTAGAGTTAGATAACAATGTATTTTATACCCCTGATAAATACCATGAAGCAATATTTAATAGTTGCTTAATGAGAGCTTCATTTGTTATAGTTTCTAAGAATTATGGAAATTTAGTTAAGCAAAAATTTGAATTTTTATTGGAAATGTTAAAGAAAAACGTAGGTCAAAAAATAGCGTATGATTTACTATATGAAGCCATAAATAGTTATGACAACGATAAAGATATTCCTCAATTTTTAAGTTTTGGCAGATAATTTTATGTGAAAAAAGTATGAAAATACTTTTTTTTCTTTTATTTGGGTGTTATAATCATAGGTAAGGAGGTAGAGAATGAAAAAAATATTTGAAAAACAAGGCGTATTAAGATGTATAGGTGCTTTAATGGACATTGTTGCGTTTATATTATTTATAGTTGCAGCATTTGTTGAAGGAACTAATCCAGATATGATATTAAAAGTTATTGGAATGGTTCTATTTATAGTTGGAAGCATGATGATTGCTCTTAAAAGTGAAAAACATACACTAGCAAAAAGTATTTTAGTTCTTGTAATAGCAGGAATAATTGCTTCATGGTTATTTACAAGTGGTATGTTCCAAGGTTCTGATTTTGTTGATAAGGACTTTACTCGTATAGGGCTAACTGATATTGGTTTTATGCTATATTATTCAGTATATTTCATGATGGATAAAATTCCATTACTACTTGTTGTATGTGGTTTCTATGGAGTATTATCTCACATTAGTGGATATCAAAAATTAACTGACAGTTTAGCAGAAAAATTTGGTAAACATCCAATTGTTACTAGTGTAATAATAAGTGTAATACTATTTGTATTTACTTCATTATTCTCACAAACACTTATAGTTTTATTATTCATCCCATTCTTTGTTACAATTTTATCAAAAATGGGTATGGACAAATTAACTGTATTTGTTATAACATTTGGTAGTGCTTTAGTTGGTATTCTAGGTTGTACTTATGGAACTGATAGTCTAGCAGCATTTAATAATTATTTAGCTCAAGATGTTAAACTTGGCTTAAATTATCGTTATATGATTGCTGCAGTTGCTATTGTTCTATATAATTTCTTCATTGTAATGCGTGTTCGCAAAATATCTGATGATATGAAGAAAAATGCAAAAAATGCTAATAAAGAAAATGATATATTTGAAGTAGAAAAAGCATCTAACAAAGGTAAAACAAAAATGTTACCTGCCATCATAGTTTTAGCAATTTCAGTTATAATTACAATACTTGGTTACATTAATTGGAATACTATTTTTGGAATTGAAATCTTTGACAAATTCCATGAATGGTTAACTGGACTAGAAGCTGGTAGTGAATTTTATATAATTCAATACATTCTTGGTGCTAATGCAAATGCATTAGGTAGTTTCCAATATGTATTTAACATTTTAATAGTTCTACTTATTGTAAGTGCATTATTAGCATTCTTGTATAAGATGAGTTTTGATGAATATGTTGAAAGTTTCTATGAAGGAACTAAGAAAATGTTTAAACCATTATTATTCTTGATATTTGCAAATCTAATTTTTGCAGCAAGTTATATTTCTGGTTCACCACTTAATTCCGTATTTAATTGGATTCTAAATCTTGTTGAAGGATTTAATCCATATTTAACTTCAATAGTAGCATTTATAACTTCAATATTCCATAGTGATTTTGGATATGTTGCTTATACAATTGGAAGTTTCCTAACTTCTGTTTATGCTGATAATATTGAAATTGTTCATACAATATTTACATCAATGTATGGTATTGTTCAAATATTCGTACCAATAAGTGCCATGTTAGTACTAGGTCTTTCAATGATGAAAGTAAGTTACAAAGATTGGTTCAAATATATTTGGTTATATGTAGTTGGTATGATCATTATATTACTTGTATTATTTACAGTAGTAACTTATATCTAAGAGTTCAGAAATGAGCTCTTTTTTAGTTAGATTAATCTTGAAAAATTAATGAATATAAGTTAAACTTATATCAAGAAGAATTAGATAGTGTGTGTAATGGATATGTGTTTATGGATAAAATAATTGATGAAGCTAAGAAATTAACATTGAGTTTTGATGCTGCTTTACCTTATAATCGTGAAGAACTATTAAAACAATCTTATTATGAACTTGGCGAAGCCCAAGGTATAGAACAAAATAATATGCAAACAGCAATTAAAATGCTTAAAGAAAATATTGATGTTAATACCATTGCCAAAATAACTGGATTATCTGCAAAACAAATCAAAGACTTGAAAAAATAACTATAGAATTTATAGTTTTTTTTCTTTTAAAAATGTAGTATACTAAAATTATGGAAGATATTAGAAAAGTTAAAACAATCATTTCAAGAATTAATAGAAAATGCGATAAAGAAAGCATTAGTTTAAGTGATGCCTTAAATAAGCTAGGGATAACTCCTATAAACTACTTAGAAATAATTGGATTAAATAATAACATTGTAAATGACAATATACTAAAGGAAATAGAAAGGTTATTTTCTCTAAGTGATACAAGAATAATAATTAATCCAAGTATGGAAAGTTTAGAACATGATGAAGTTGAAATATATTCTAAAGAAACACCAATTGTAGTCCATTTTCTCAAAAACAAAATTTCTTTAGATAATTACGAAGTGTTTGAAGATGAAGAAAACATTTATGAAAAAAGAATGACAAATATATGTAAAGACAAAGAAGAAATATCTTATGAATTAAATATAACTATAAATAAGGATGATAAGAAAACAAGACTTATTTCTGAAAAATATCCCCTTAAGCATATGTGGATAAAAGTAACATACAAGAGCAAAAACATAAATAGAAGTTATGAATTTACTATTAATCATGATATGTTAAAAAGTGATTTAAATTATATATTAAGACTTTTATCTAATTTTAAATTTATAGAAACTTTTGCTATATTAAATAGATATCCAACAAGTATGAAAATAATCGGAGAAAATAACCAAACTTGTATAAAACAATAAAATTTTTACCATAACGTACATAGAATTATAAAAGGGAGGCTTCTATGTACAATAATTATAGTTTAGAAGTAAAAAGAATATTTAAAGATGCAGAAAAAATAGCAATTGATTTAAATCATCCTTATATAGGAACAGAACATTTATTATTAAGTTTGATAAATAATGATGATAAAATAAAGAAAATATTATTAAAATACGATTTAACATATGATGAGTTTTTAGATGAACTTCTTTTAGTCGTGGGAACAAGTGAAAATAAAAAATGTACTTGTATTTACACACCACTTTTAAAAAGAGTAATAAAAACAGCAGATGAAATATCTAAAAATAAAATGATAGAACCAATGCATCTTCTAGAAGCAATTTTAGAAGAAGGAGAAGGTATAGCTATTAGAATTATAATTAGCATGGGTATTGATATTGATAAACTTTATGATGAAATAAAAAAGAAACATAAAAAAGGTAATACTAAGCTAGAATTATATAATATTGGTAAAGATATGTCAGAAATAAATAGTGATGATATTTTAGTAGGTAGAGAAAAAGAATTAAACTTAATAATAGAAACATTACTTCGTAAAAATAAAAATAATCCTCTATTAATAGGTCCAGCCGGAGTAGGGAAAAGTGCTATTATTGAAGAACTTGCAAGAAGAATTAAAAGTGGTAACGTTCCAAATAAATTAAAGGATAAAAAAATAGTATCACTTGAAATGTCTTCGCTAGTTGCAGGTACTAAATATCGTGGAGAATTTGAAGAAAAATTAAATAAAGTAATTAAAGAAATTGAAGAAAATCCAGAAATAATATTATTTATTGATGAAATTCATACGATGGCTAATGCTGGTGGTGCAGAAGGAGCAATAAATGCAAGTGATATCCTTAAACCTTATTTAGCACGTGGAAAAGTAAAAATAATCGGAGCAACAACCACAAATGAATACAATAAATTTATTGCCAAAGATAAAGCTTTATCAAGAAGATTTGAAATAATAAAAATAAATGAACCAACTATTAAAGAAACAGAAAACATATTATCAAAGATAAGACCATCATTTGAAAAACATTATAATATAAAGATAACTGAAGAAAATATAAAGAATATAGTATCTTTAACAGATAGATATGTTTTAGATAGATTTAATCCTGATAAATCAATTGATTTATTAGATAGCGTATGTGCTATGAAAGAAGTAGAAAGTACTAAAGAAAAAGATATTTCTAAGTTAAAAGATAAACTACTTAATATTGTTAAGAAAAAAGAAAATATGGTAAAGAAAAATAATTTTGATGAAGCATTAAAATACCGAAGTATGGAAATAAAATTGCAAGAAAAAATAGATAAAGAAGAAAATACACCAAATAAAATAACAGCAAAAGATATAAAAGAAATGTTAGAAAGAAAAAATAATATACCATTTATTGAAAATGACTTTAAGGATTTAGAAAATTATTTACTTGATAATATAATTGGCCAAAATAATGTGGTTAGAGAAATAATAAATGCTCTAAAACAAAAAGAAGAAGATTTACCAGTATCCATTTTACTTACAGGTTCAACTGGAGTAGGTAAAACTAAAACTGTCAAAGAAATAGCAAAATATCTGGATATACCTTTAATAAGACTAGACTTAAGTGAATATAACGAAAGTGTGTCTATAACTAGATTAATAGGTGCTAGTGCAGGATATGTTGGTTATGATGATGAAAATATATTTGAAAAGGTACGTATGAATCCGCATTCTATTATTTTATTAGATGAACTTGAGAAAGCTCATCCAAATGTTATTAATTTATTTTTACAAATCTTAGACGAAGGATACGTAACCAATTCTAAGGGAGAAAAAATAGATTTTAAAAATACTTATATCTTTATGACAAGTAATGCAATGATTAATCAAAAAATAGGATTTATGAAAGGTAAAAGTAATTATCAAGATAGTTTTAGTAAAGAGTTTTTAGCTAGAATTACAGCTAAAATAAACTATAATAATATTACTGAAGAAATGATTAAAGAATATTTAGATAAAAAGGGTATTGAGGATTACTCATTAGTTAAAGATTTTGATTATGAAAACCAAGGTTTCAGAGGCTTAGATAAATATTTAAAAACAAAAAAGACAAAAGTTAGATAAAAAATAACTTTTTCTTTTATTTGAAAATATTTTGTGGTATTATAATATTAGGTGATAGATAGTGAAGAAAATAAATTGGGAAAAAGTTAATAAATTTGTTAAAAATAAAAATTTTATTATAGCAGTTTGTGTATTTTGTTTAACGATTGCCTCAATTGGATTTAGTTATGCATCATTCTTTTCTGTTAAAACTAATACCACTAACCAAAGTATTACAACAGGTACACTAAAAGTTTCATATGGTAGTGAAACCTCAGCAATTCAAAGAAATAATAGTTTAACACCAATGTCAGATGCCGAAGGTATGAATCAAAATGATGTAAGTGTCATTTATATTCAAAATACAGGTACATTAGATTCAACTTATGTTATGAATATTGGCTATGATATAGAAAATTTTACATCAAGAACTGGCTATAAAGACACAGATATGTTGACACCACTTGATTATGTTAGGTTTGCTGTATATGAATATAATGGTGCAGGGACTGCAGATACATTAGTAGCTGGACCACTTAGTGTAACTGATTTACCAATTTATAAAATAGATAATTCTGATAGTAGAAACAATAGATATAGTATTTTATTTGATACTTTAGGTAGTACATCCAGCTCTAATTCTACAAAAACTTATAGAATAAAGCTATGGTTAAGTGATAAAGCAATATCTGCAGCAAGTTACTCTTACTTTTATGTAAATGCTGAAATAGTAGCTGAAGTAGTTAATGCCAAAATGAATTATACCCTAAATGGAACAATAACTGATGGCACAAACAATTTAAGTGGAGCAGTAGTAAGTTTACAAAATGGTTCAGTAACAAGTACTACATCATCAAGTGGAGCGTTTAGCTTAACTGGCGTTTATCCAGGAGTTTATAACTTAGATATAACATATAACAATGTAGTTTATAGTGGTAATCTAACTGTTGAAGAAAAAGCAAGTAATAGTTTAACAAGTTTAGGAAATACTTTTAGTGGAAGCAATATATATACTGTTGCAAATAGTTATGGAACAACTATAAGTAAAATAATTAAGAAAAATAACATTGATACTTATAGTAGTGCTGCTAGTATTTCAAGTGGAAACCTTTATCCAACTTACAAATTTGTTGGTGGCGGAACAACTTCCATATCAGGAATGAAAATAGTACTTGATACAACAAATAAAACGTTCACAATGAGTTTATAATAGAATTGAGTTTACATTGTATTGTAAACTCAATTTTACTAAAAAATGTAATGTGAAAACAAAGTGAAAAAAATTTTAAAAAATTTCTACTTAAGGGTTGATTTTTAAAATATAAAATGGTAATATTAAGATAGAGAGGAGATAAGGAAGAATTATGGATAACAAAAAAAATACTATCCTATTAACAGTAATCGCAGTTGCAACATTATTAGTTGCTGTTGTAGGTGCAACATTCGCTTACTTCACTGCACAAGGAGGAGACGCAGTTTCTAAACAAGTTAACGTTATAACTGGTACTGCCGGAAATTCATCTTTTGCTATTGATGGAGCAATTAATATTTATGCTGATGCAACAACATTTGCTCAAGGTAAAGGAAATGCTACTGGTTCATCAAATGGTACTGTATCATTTACTGCTCCAGGCGCTGCTGGAGGACAAACACCAGATGCTGCTGATTTACAATTTTGCTATAGTGTTTCTCTAAATATTACAGCAAACGATTTTGTATATACTGTTGATGAAAGTACACCTGAATTAACATTAGATGTAACTAAAGAAGGAACAGCTGTTATCGCTGCTATGGATATCACTACTAAAAAAGGTGAAATTAAAATCCCTACAACTGCTGGTGAAACTAATTATGTTCACAAAATTACAGCTGCTGCTGGAGCTACAGTTACAGAAGCTTGGAAAACTACAGTTACACTAATTAACTTAGATAGTGATCAAAATACTAATACTGGTAAAAATTTAACTGGTGTATTAAAATTTGATAAAGCTAATTGTGCTTAATTAAGAAAATAAAAATGGACTTCGGTCCTTTTTTTATTGGTGATAAAAAATATATACCATATTTGTTTTAACATAACCATGTTATTAATAACATGAAGATATCATAAACCTAATGTTGCCTTAGAGTTTCTTATAATTCATTCTGAATAAAAACTTATTTACTTATCTGAGAAAATGAATTTTTTTAATAGCCAAATTATTATTTCTAAAAATTCTTGATTAAATACCATAATTTTGGTAAAATACATAAAGAAAAGAGGAATTAAGTATGGCTTTGTTATTAACGCTTTTTAGTGGTTTATTTTTTTTGATTGGCATAATTGTTTATAAATATATTTCTAATAAAGTTGCATTTTCTAGAATGTCAATTGCCTGTGCTTGTGTGGTTATAATTGGACTCATATCATTTGATTTGGTACCTGAAATAATTGAGGCAAGTAACTTATGGTCAATTATTTTTATAGGTATTGGTTTACTTGCATTAATCTTCATTGATAGATTACTTCCTCATCATGAACATGAACACCATGAAAACGATGAAGAGAAAAAAGAACATATAGAGCACATGGAACATGTTAGCCTTATAACAATAATTGCTCTTTTACTTCATAATATAATCGAAGGTATGGCATTATACGGAGTGTCCACAAGTAATATAAAAAGTGGGTTAATAATGTTAATAGGAATTGGACTTCATAATTTGCCATTTGGTTTTCAAATAGCTCCATCACTTAAAAATAAAAAAAATATAACACTCGTTATATTACTTGTTTTATCTGGTTTTATTGGAGGTTTAATCTTTAGTATATTTGGAAGTTTAAGCAAAAACTTAGAAATTATCATTTTATCCCTGACATGTGGAATGCTTCTTCATATTCTATTATTTGAACTTTTAAAAGAAGTTTATGAAGAAATACATAAAAAAGAAACTATTTATG
>URWD01000002.1 GCA_900551525.1 uncultured Mycoplasmatota bacterium | reverse complement strand
TCTCTCAAGATTATATTGTTGTCTTTTTAACTGATAACATACTTGTAAAAATGAAATTGGCCATTTAGAAATGGTTGCTACTATTGTTTCACAACTTATGGAAAATGCTACTATTGAAGAAATTAAAGAAGCTGGACTTGAAAGTTTTTATACTGAACATGGTAAAGGTGTATTTCCAATGAGTGCTGATGGTGTTGCTTTTGATGCATCAACATTTGCGGTTACTGGTAATCCACTTGCTGATTTAGTTGAAGATATGGCAGCAGAACAAAAAGCTAGAGTTGCTTATGAACATTTAATTGATTTAGCAACAGATCCAAAAGTTATTGAACCCCTTTTATTCTTGCGTCAAAGAGAAGTTGTTCATTTTAATCGTTTTGAAGAACTATATAACTATTATAAGGAAAAAGGATATAAATAATATGAAAGCCATTATGGCTTTTTTTATATAAATACTATTAATAATACCAAATAATTATGGTCTTAAATGCCAAATATGATATCAAAATAGGTATCAGATTTTTTTTGTTTTAAAATTGTTTTTTATTATGGCCATTTTTTTAAAAAAGCATTTGAATATTTTTATAAATTAAGGTATAATTAATTAAGGTGATAAAAAATGGCAAAGAAGAAAAAAACTAAAGAAAGTAATAATAGTAGTTATAGTGTTGAACTTACTGGTCTTATCCTTATACTTATAGGGATTATTGGTTTTGGGTTTGGATTTATTGGTTCATTACTAAAAATGTTTGCAATATTTTTAGCTGGATCTTGGTGGATAATCATTCTAATAACTCTTATTGCTCTTGGAGTTTACATGCTTTACAAAAGAAAGATGCCTAAATTTACTAGTTCTAAATTAATTGGATTATACATTTTTTTCATTATTTTGTTAGTTGCTAGCCATTTTGAATTTTTATCTATAACTCAAAATCCAAAAGAAATTATTTTGGAAACATACAATAATTATATGGAAAGAATATCATCAATAAACGCATCTAATGCCTTAAATACTTCTGGTGTTACTACAGTTGTAATTGGTGGTGGTTTTATTGGTGCTTTATTTACTGCCTTACTTTATGGATTATTTGGTAAAACTGGCACTATTGTTATTTTAGTTTTACTTGGCATATTTGCATCAGTTTTAACATTTAATTTCAATTTATCAAATGTTTTTGCTAAAATATTTAGCTTATTTAAAAGAAAGAAAAAAGATAAAGTTGATACAGCAAGTGAAGAATCTATACCAATTAGTAATAGTAATGATATTAAAGAAATACCTGAAGTTAAACCTTTAGAAAAAGAAAAAATTATTATTACTAGTATGGAAGAATTAAAAACTAAACCTATTACACAAGAATCATTAGAAAAAAATGAACCTAAACAAGAAGAAGCTATTGATAATGGAGATGAATATTATAGATTGCCAAAATTTAGTGAAGTATTTGATCCATTAAAACCTAAAAAAGTTAATAGCACAACATTTACACAAAGTAATAAAGAAATTCTTGAAAGAGTTTTAAGAGATTTTGGTATTGCTGCCAAAGTTGTGGAAATTCATATCGGACCAGCAGTTACAGAATATGAACTTACTGTTCCACCTGCTACTAAAGTAAATAGAATATTAAGTATTGATAAAGAAATTGCTTTGGCACTTGCTGCTAAAGATGTAATAATACAAGCTCCTATTCCAGGAAAAAGTACTATAGGTATTGAAATACCAAATCCTACAATTTCAAGTGTTACTCTAAGAGAAGTTCTTGAAAGCCCACAAAACTTAAAAAGTGATGCTAAAATATGTGCAGCTTTAGGTAAGGATATAATGGGTACACCAAAAGTATTTGACTTAACAAAGATGCCTCACCTTTTAGTTGCTGGTTCTACTGGTTCTGGTAAATCTGTTTGTATCAATGGTATTATTGCTTCAATATTAATGCGTTATAAACCAACTGAAGTAAAACTAGTTCTTGTAGACCCTAAAAAAGTTGAACTTACAAACTATAATGGTATTCCTCACCTACTTTGTCCAGTTGTAAGTGATCCTAAAAAAGCAAGTTTAACATTACAAAGAGTTGTTACAGAAATGGATAGAAGATTTCAAACATTTAGTGATAAAGAAGTTAAAAATATTTCTGGATATAATGAAATGATTGATAAATACAATAAAAAACATCCAGAAAGTCCTCAAAATAAAATGCCTTATATAGTTGTTATAATTGATGAACTTGCGGATTTAATGCTTGTTGCATCTAAAGAAGTTGAAGATTCAATTACTCGTATAACTCAACTTGCACGTGCAGCAGGAATTCATTTAATAGTTGCAACTCAAAGACCATCAACAGATGTCATTACTGGGTTAATTAAAAATAATATACCATCACGTATTGCTTTTGCAGTTGCATCACAAATTGACTCACGTACTATTCTTGACCAAAGAGGTGCTGAAAGACTTCTTGGTAAAGGTGATATGCTATATTTCCCAATGGGTGAATCTGCACCAACGAGAATTCAAGGTTGTTTTATAAATGATGATGAAATTAAAAGATTAATAGATTTTTGTAAAAATCAAGGTACTGCTAAATATGACCAAACATTTGAAAATGTAAGTCAAAATACTTCAAGTGGTTCAGGTAACTCCGCTACTGGTGGTGAAGATGATGATGCATATAATGATGTTGTTGAATTTGCTATTCAAACAGGAAAAATTAGTGCTTCATTAATCCAAAGAAGATTTAGATTTGGCTATAACAGAGCTGCTAGAATGATGGATCTGCTTGAAGCTCGTGGCATAGTTGGACCTCAAAATGGTTCTAAACCTCGTGAAGTTTTAGTAAAGTTAGAGAAAAATGATGTCGAAGAATAAGAAAATTATTTAAAAATATAAAATAATGTGTTATATTATAAAAGAAAGGTATGGTGTGTATGGCAAATACAAAAAAAACTACAAATACAAAGTTTGTAAAAAAGACTGATGCAGAAATTAAAGAAGTTAAAGGAGCAAAAAATTTTTTCACTTCTAAAAACTTTTTAATTATTTTAGGAGTTGTACTTTTATTAATTCTTGTTATATTTTATATTTATAGAGTTAATAAAACTAATGAAACTGAAAAATATAGTACAAGTTACTTAGTTAGTACTGGAACTGTAAGTTTAGAAATTAAGAATTTAGATGAAGTTAATCAAATTCTTACTGAGTCACCTAATGAATATTTTGTTTTAATAACTTATACTGGTGATAAAGATACTTATAAGTTAGAAACTGGATTAAAAACTATTATTGATAAATATAAATTAAGTGATTCCTTCTATTATATAAATGTTAAAGATATGTTAAATGAGGATAATTACTTAACAAGATTAAATAATGCTTTTGAAACAGATAAAATTACTAAAGTTCCTGTTATACTTTATTATAAAGATGGTAAAGTTGTAAATATAGTACATAGAAATGATAATAATGTTATAAATGCTGGAGATTTTCAAAAGCTTTTAGATATTTATGAATACCAAGGCCAATAATGGTCTTTTTTAAGGAGTGAAATTATGTTAAACGTTGTTTTATTCGAACCAGAAATACCTCAGAATACTGGTAATATAATGAGAACTTGTGTGGCAACTAATACTACTCTACATTTAATTAAACCTTTAGGTTTTAAAGTAGATGATGCTTCACTTAAAAGAAGTGGTGTTAATTATATAGATAAATTAAAATGGTATGTATATGAGAATTGGGAAGATTTTTTAAGTAAGAATCAAAATGGTACATTTTATTTTTTAACAAGGTATGGTCATAAACCACATTCTAGTTTTGATTATAGTAACTTAAATGAAAATATTTATTTTGTCTTTGGAAAAGAATCTACTGGAATACCTAAGAATATTTTGAAACCACATATAGATAAATGTATGAGAATGCCAATGACTTCAAATGTTAGAGCACTTAATTTATCTAATACAGTTGCTATTATGCTTTATGAGGCTTTAAGACAAAGAAATTATAATGGTTTATTATTTGATGAGCCACATAAATCAAAAACTGAAATTGAGGATTTTGAAGGATAAGTTATTACTTATTCTTTTTATTTACAGCAATTTGACAAAAGCCACATAATGTGCTATAATTATTCTAAATATGGGGGTTATATTATGAGTGAGATACGTGGATTAGAATTAAAATATTATTTAGATGGTAAAGATGATGAATCTATAATAGAGTTTTTCAAATTACAAAAGAGTTTAAAACTTGATGTGTTTTTGATGGTTGTTTTAGCACTAAAAAATGATTATTTAAGATATAAAATGTTTGATAAATATTCTGTTTTATTTGATGAATTTGACTTAAAAGCTATAAAAAAGTTATTTACAAGTGATGAATTAAAAACTATTGGGTATGAATTTTTAAATAAAATGAAACCTATTTTTATACCTTTAAAAGCTATTTTTGTGGTTGCAACTCAAGATAGAGATTTAATAATCAAGAGTTTTAAAGAAGCACCTGATGATGAACAAAAAATGGAATATGTTAAAAATGTTCACTATTATTATGGAAATAATTCTGATTTAGAACAACATTTAATAAGTATGTTAAAAGATAAACAAGTGAAATATTTATTAGATACAAATAATCCTGATAAAAAGATTACTTATTTAAATCCTGATAGCAAAAGACTTTCTTTAGATATATCACCAGATATAACTATTGGGGTTGAACTGGAAACCACTAATGAAAATATACAAAGGTTTAAAAATGTCCCTAGTTTATTTGAAAACTTTGATGTAACTATGGATAATTCAGTTAAAAATGGACTTGAAGTTGTTTCCCCTATTTTACATTATAATAAAGAAGATTTAACTACATTAGAAGCACTTTGTAATGTTTTACAAAGTGTTGGATTTACAACTGATGATACTTGTGGTGGACATATTCATATCGGAGCAAATTATTTAAAAACTAAAGAAGATTATGCTATATTTTTATATTTATTTGCTAATTGTGAAGATATTATTTATAAAATTACAGATAGAGCTTGTTCTCAAAAAAGATTGAGTATTTTAAAATATGCAAGTAAAATAAAAAATCAGTTTATTATGTCAATTGCAAATGGTACACTAGATAATGCAGAGTCATGTGCAGAATACATTAATACATTAAAGAAAATTACAAAAACTAGATATTGTGGACTTAACTTACAAAATATAAATAATACTGATAAGAACACTATTGAATTTAGAATGGCAAATGGGGAAATTGATTTTAAAGAATTGCTTGCTAATATTAATCTTTTTGCTAAACTTATCCAAATATCTCATGATTTAAATACTTTTGATAATAATAATTTTAAAATTAAATTAGCTAAAAAAATTGGTGAAGAACCTAATGAAGAAAGACGTTTTGAGCTGTTAATCACTTTATTATTTGATACTGAAGAAGAAAAAGAAATATATCGAGAAAGATATGAATGTAATACAAGAATTATGGAACTTGTTGATGGTATAAGTACTGATTTGACTCATGAGTTAATTAGTATTAATAGTGAAAGAAAGTTGCGTAAAAACATAATTTAAAAAAAGCCTTTTAGGCTTTTTTTATTGCTTTAATAAAGATTTTCCTTTACCAAGTATTTTTAAATTTCTTAACATGTAATCAAAAATATTTGCTTTTTTAACTTTTTTTTCCACAGTTACATCTACTTCATCAACTATATTCCCTGCATCATCTATTATTTGTGCTAAACCTACGACATCCCCTTTTTTTACTGGAGCTTTTATTTTATCAACCAGTAGGTTAAATTTATAATTTGTAGCTGGATCCGTAATTTTTAAAAGTTCTGTTGCATCTTCAGATAAAACAATGTTTGCAACATCTTGTTTTCCTCGTTCTACTCTCACTTTTCCAAGCACTTCGCCTTTAGTTTTTATTATATTAATTTTATAAGTATTAAAAGCATAATTTAACATTTTTACTGTATCACTACTTCTATTTTCAGTTGTATCTTCTCCCATTACTACAGATACTAATCTAAAATTATCTTTTTTAGCTGTGGCAGTTAAACAGTAACCTGCAGTTTTTGTAAATCCAGTTTTTAGTCCATCTACTCCTTCATAAAATCTAACTAATCGGTTAGTATTAACAAGCCAAATTCTTGAACCATCATTTTTTTCTAAATATTCTTCATATATGCTTGTATATTCCAGTATTTTGGGATGTTTAAGAAGCTCTCTGGCAATAATTGACATATCTCTGGCAGTTGAATAATGTCCTTCTG
The DNA here is from genome assembly GCA_900551525.1 of uncultured Mycoplasmatota bacterium. GTDB lineage: Bacteria > Bacillota_I > Bacilli_A > RF39 > UBA660 > Onthocola_B. The sequence continues at coordinate 65,409 of URWD01000002.1, read as the reverse complement.
CATCAAGTCCATGAACATTTACAAAATTGGTATTTACTGCTCCAATTTCTTTAAGTCTTTTGTTAAGCATTTCTACAAAAGCTGCTTGTGAACCACCAATTTTTTCTGACATGGCAACTACTGCATCATTACCACTTGCTATAGCTATTCCTTTAAGTAAATCATGAACTGTATAACTTTCTCCAGCTTGTAAGAAAACTTGACTTCCTCCCATATTTGCTGCTTCTTCACTTATTGTTACTTTATCTTCTAGTTTTAAGCTTCCATTATCTATTGCTTCCATAATTAAAAGCATGCTTCCAAGTTTTGTCATCGATGCTGGAGCTAACTTTTCATCAGCATTTTTTTCGTAAAGCACTTTACCAGATAGATTATCCACTAAGATAGCACTTTTGGCATTCGGAGCAAAATCTTCTTCAGCTTTAACTCCTAGAGTTAAAAATAAAAAACTCATAATAATTAATAAAATTTTTTTCATATATACACCTTACTAATTATTATGATTATTATTTTTTATTAGAACTCTATTACTTCTTTTATACTATTTTTTATCTGATTTATATTATCAAAAAACAATATTTCTTCTAATTTTCTCTTACTTTCATAAATATGTAACTTACTTTCATATTCTTTTAACTTTTTACTTGTTTTATTTATTATATTACCTACATAACTTTTAGATACTTTTTCTAAATCTGCTATTTCTTGTAATGTAAAGTTTTCTTCATAATAAAGTTTATAAAACTTTCTGTTTGATTCATTTAGAAGTGAACCATATATATTAAATAGTTCTCCATAATATACAAAATCTTCCATTACATCAAATCCTTAAATAAACCATATATATAGTTTTCTATATCAAATGGAATTAAATCTGTCATTTTTTCCCCAAGACCTACAAACTTAACAGGAATATTTACTTCTTCCTTTATGGCAAGTACAATTCCACCTTTAGCAGTTCCATCAAGTTTAGTTAAAACTATTCCTGTAATATCAGTAATTTCTTTAAATGCTTTAGCTTGCATAATACCATTTTGACCAGTAGTGGCATCAATTACAAGTAATGTTTCATGAGGTGCCCCAGGAATAATTCTACCAATAACTTTATTTATTTTTTCTAGTTCTTTCATTAAATTAACTTTATTATGAAGTCTACCTGCAGTATCAATTAAAACTATATCAGCACCATCTTCTTTTGCTTTTACAAGTCCATCATAAATAACACCAGCGGGGTCAGTATTTTCTTTACCATAAAATAAAGAATTAGTTCTATCTGCCCAAATTTTTAATTGTTCAACAGCTCCAGCTCTAAACGTATCACCTGCTATTAACATTACCTTTTTGCCTTCATTTTTATATTTATGAGCAAGTTTGGCAATTGTTGTGGTTTTACCTACTCCATTAACACCAACCATAAGTATAACTGTTGGTCCATCTTCAGCCATATTTATTTTATCAGTTATAGATTCATTATTAACATATATTATAAAAAGTTCATCTACAATAACTTCATTTAAATATTTAGTATCAGTTATATTTTCAGACTTTACTCTTTTTCTAAGTCTATCCATAAAATCCATAACTGTATTAATACCAATATCAGCCATAATCAAAATATTTTCAAGTTCATCAAAATATTCATCATTTATTTTAGTATATTTAATACCAAGCATACTAAGTTTAGAAACAAATTCATTTCTTGATTTTTCTAAACCCTCATCATATTTTTGTACATTTTCATCTTTTACTTCTATATTTTCTTTTTTATTAATTATATTTTTTAATTTATCAAATAAGCCCATTATAAATACCCTCCTTATTAATTATAGCAAAAAAACTATTCTAATGCAATTTAGAATAGTCTTAAATTAAAACCAAATATTTTTAACATTAACACTTGTACTTTCCGGAATTGGATTTGGAAGTTCAAAATTAACTAAAATTGGTATTTTAAATCCTACCCCGAAGGCAAAAGCTGAACCTGGTGATAACGATTTAATTTGCTCAATATTAGCCATTGATACATTGGTGCTCATTGTTCTTACAATCTCTAAGTCTGCTGGATGAAATACTCTGAATACTATAAAGTTTGCACATTGACTTAAAGAAGTTGTAGAAAGTTCACTAGGTCTTTGCGTAATAAATGTAAGAAGTGTTCCATATTTTCTTCCTTCTTTAGTAATTCTATCAAATATGTTATAGCCAATTATATTTATATCATTATCATTTTGTACATATCTATGGGCTTCTTCCAAAATAATATTAAATGACGAACTACCTCTTTTTTCTAATGAAGTTGTATAATTAAATAAAAGCTTACTATATATTTTAGTTAGTACTTTAGCAAAATCATCATCAATATCACTTAAATCTATATTTACTAAATTATTTTTAATAAACATATCTCTTACAAATTCTTCTTTTCCAATATACTCATCAACATTAAATATGTGTTTGGTATCACTATTTATTATACTTTGAAGTCTTGTTTTTAAAATATTCATCTCTTTATAAATTATATCATTATTAATGGTTCCTTCACTAATAAGAGAAAACTCTAGAGCACTATATAAATCTTCAAGAGAATAACACATAGCATCTACAATATCTATGCTTTCTAAATCTATATTTTCAAATTGTTGTAAAAACTTCATGACTTCGAAAATTGCATTCATTTTTCCAGAATCATCAATTAACAAACATTGCCTAAATGTTCTGTCATAACCTGGTTGATGTATGGTTGAATCAAGATTTAAATCTTCAGTGTTATAATGAGTTAAAACTGCAATTACTTGGTCTCTGATAGTACTTGATGATCTTCCACTTGTTAATATATCCATTAAACATTTAGCTATAATATCGTTTTTATATCTTTTAATTTCTGGGGTATTACTTTTAAATATTTTAACTAATTTTAATGATTTTTTTAAAACTGGTAATTGATCTGGACTAGAAACTCGAAGTAATAATGCTAAATCATCAACGTCTAAAAACCATGCTGGAAATTTAAGTTGATATTCTTTGCCATTTTTAGAATTTCCCGAAAAACTAGCAAAATTTAATCCTAGATTATTTATATTTTTAAATGTTTCAACGTATTCACCATAAGCATCAAATAAAACTATGTGAGAATTTATAGGTTTGTTTATAAAAAATAAATTTTGAAGCATTCTTGCTACTCCACAGGATTTACCTGAACCAGTATTACCAATGATTGCTAAGTGATTGGCAAATATATCATTTAATGGTACTGATACATTGAATGTTTTATATATTGAAGACGTTCCAAGTAATAAATTTTCTTTTTGAATTTCACTTTTTCCGATAATAAGTTCTAGTTCATCTTTATTTATAACTCTAACTGGGGCTATACCACTAGGTTTCTTAATTATACCAGCATTAAACACATTATTTATTATTTCACCAACTAAAAGTATTTTGGCTTCTACTTCATCTATATATGTTACTTCACCCACTATTCTTCTGATATCTTCTAAAAAAATAACATGACATCCAATTAAACTAGATATAGCTTTACCAGAAGTATTTTCAATAGTAACTTCATTATTATTTATTCTTTTTATCTTACCAAACATAACAACCATTCCTATTCTTTATTTAAGTATAACATTTATTCTAAAAATTAACAATTATTTTATGCAAATACCTTGCATTATGAATAACTTTTTGATATAATCTATTTGTTGTTGGAAATTAAAACAATAAATGTTAACAATGGGCTGTTAGCTCAGTTGGTAGAGCAATTGACTCTTAATCAATGGGTCTAGGGTTCGAATCCCTAACAGCCCACCATTGAAAGTCTTATAAAATCTAGAAGAAATTATTCTCCTAGATTTTTTTATTACTTAAAATTAAGGCACATTTTTATAAAAAGTGCCTATCAATTAACAAAAAAAGCAATAGCTAAATTACTATTGCAATTAAAGTATTTGAACCTTTATTTACTATTTTAGAAACTGTGTCTTTAAGTTTATATCTTGTATTATCTGGCATCATGCTAAGTTTTGCTTGAATACCCTCTTGTACAATTGCTTCAAGACTTCTACCAAATATTTCACTTTTCCAAATACTTGATGCATCGTTTTCATAATCTTTCATTAATCTATCAATTAATTCTTTAGATTGCAATTCACTACCTATTATAGGTTCAAAAGTCGATTCAACATCTACTTTTAACATGTGAATGCTTGATGCAACAGCTTTAAGTTTTACCCCATATCTGCTACCTTGTTTAACAAGTTCAGGAGTTTGAAGTTTTAATTCTTTTAATCCAGGATATACTATTCCATAACCAGTACTTTTGGCCATTTTTATAGCACCTCTTAAAGAATCCATTTCTTCTTTATCTTCCTTATAATTAGCAAATATTTTTAAAAGTCCTGCTTTAGTAGTTACCATATCGCCCATTAAAGATTTAAGTGTTTGTGTGTAAAGTTCATTTGAACTTTCTAAAGTTATTGTAACAGTTCCCGTAGATGCATCTAATTCAGATATAAAGGAGTTTGAAATATATTCTGAATCGCTGAAATGTTCCAATATATAGTCAACATCTTTAACTTTTTCAACACTGATTACACTTTCTTTAATTTTTTCTAAATAATGCATTTTAATTTCATTATTATTTGGTAATACGTTTACCCACTCTGGCACTTTAACTTTGATATCTAAAACTGGGAATTCATAAAGTGCTGTTTTAAGTATTTCCATTATCTCTTTTTCATTCATTAACTCTGCACTTATTGGCATTACTGGCACATCATAAGCATCACTTAAGTTTCTTGCTAGTTCTTGTGTTTCAGTATTAGTTGGGTGAATACTATTTAGAATAACTATGAATGGTTTTCCAATAGTTTTTAATTCACTTACAACTTTTTCTTCTGCATCGAGATAAGATTCCCTTTTGATTTCACCGAATGAACCATCTGTTGTGACAACAATCCCTATTGTTGCATGATCTTTGATAACCTTCTCTGTTCCTATTTCAGCCGCTTCAACAAAGGGAATCGCATCCTCGAACCATGGACTTTTTACCATCCTTGGATTTCCTTCTTCATCAACAAAACCATTAGCTTCAGGAATGACATAACCTACACAATCAACTAACTTGATGCTTGTTTCGAATTCGCCGACTTTGATTGTTGCACCATTACTTGGTACAAATTTAGGTTCTGTAGTCATTATGGTTTTACCTTGCGCACTTTGAGGTATTTCATCTAAACATCTTTTCTTTTCATATTCATCTGTTATATTAGGTACAACTAGATTTTCTATGAATCGTTTAATGAATGTTGATTTACCTGTACGAACAGCGCCAACTACTCCTAAGTAGATTTCACCATCCCCGCGCTTTGCTATTGATGATATAATTTTTTCTTTTTCCATTAATCCACCATCTTTCATTTTTCTATTCTAATCGTATGATGTGTGGACGGAATTTATTCCTACAATTAGACTCATGGTGGATTAATGGAAATGTTGCAATATTCTAAGATGATTTTTTGTACTACAAAAGCTTAATATATTATATATGTTAAACACAAACCTCGTATAGTTCCTACACTATTAAATTGACTGTTGTTGAATACCACTTATAATCTCTACGTATTGTATATGCTTTTATAGAATACTTATATGATAGCATTTCAGAATTGTTACTATGCTGTGTATCCCAATGAAATTGACACTCCTTGCATGTTATCATAATCGTTTTGAACAGCTGTGGCAAAATTGATAACTTTACCATAACCATTGTGACTTATTGTGTATGATTTTGATTTAGCTAGTGTAACTGCTGTCATTGCATGTTGGTAGCTACCATAAACTGTAGCCCACTGAGATGTTGCTGTTACCACTGCTTCTATATCGCAAGTAAATGTTGTTGCTGCATCAACTAGATTCATTGATATACCAAAACCATTTGAACTTAGAACCATATTGGTTCCTTGATATGAATAATTTACCATATCATTTGAACTTCCTGTGCCGTATGATTGTGTCCCCATTTGTGTACCATCAACCACTGTGGCATCATTAACACGTATAGCAATTACATCATATGATTTTACTCTTGGTGTAATTAACCATGCGTTAACCAAATTAATATAATATTTATTTTTGCTTACATATGTTGAAGATATTTCGATATTTTTGTATGATGTTGTATGGTAAGTAGCCGTTGGGGATATATTATTCTCTGTCTCTGCTGCCGCTATTGCTTCTTCTTTGCTGACCTCTGTTGCAATAGTTCCATTTGTTGTTTCTGTAACCTTGTAGTACTTACTTACTTTGTTGACATGCTCTAAATCATAACTTAAATATCTTGCTGCATCTTCATCGCTCATCATTGATATACGTGCATCTGAAAATAAATTTCTAAGTCTTGCATATTCTTCATCTGTTAGATTTGCTGCCTTTACATTTGTTGAAATAATCATAATTAACAGAATTGAAATAGTCATAATAATTTTTTTCAGCTGTTCAAGTGCACCTCCTCTCTGTTCCACATTCATCGTATCAGATTATGTCGAAAAAGGAAATAGAAAATCGCGGGAGTTGCATTTCTCTTATTGGAGAACATTCACTATTTCATTATAAATACTGAGAATATGATTAATTTCATTACTATAATTTTTGCAATTGCCAAGGAGACACTCTTTATTTTTACTTCCAATAATATATTTAACATTCATTACTACATTACCATTATTATCAAATATCGTACAAGAAATTCTCTGATTTGCAATTGTGAGTGTGGTTTCATATAAATTACTTTCGTAGCTGTGTGTTATCTTTATTATATTTGTACTAGTTTTGTATTTGATCTCCCCATCTTCATCAATTTTAGTGTAAGTTTCAGTTTTTTCATCATAAGTAAAGCCTAAACTTTCTAGTTTATTTATACTATTATCACTTTCTACTACTGGTGTTGTATTATCGTTATTATACTTATTTTCTTTGAGCACTAAAAAAGGATTTTGCAAACCCAAATCCTCTATTTTTTTATTTTGTTCTTTGATGTATTCATTATAACAAAGTTTATTATTGTTTAACTTTTGCTTTAATATTAATTTGCTTTCATAAGAATAATTATTGTTATCTATATCTGTTGTATAAATTTTAATATATAAATTGTTCTTGATGTTTTCAATTACATCTTTTGTTAATAAATCTGAGTAGGATTTGCTTTCCTCTATATAAATGTTGTTAAGTGTATCACTTTCGTAAATTACATGTTTATCTCCATTCAAGTATGTATAAAGTTCTATTTTTGTACTTGTTGGTTCATAATTTATTTTCTCTAATTTGATGTTGTTGATAGTTATTATATTTAAAACCTTTGTTTTGAAGAAATAACCATCTTCAAAAGTAATATTTTCACTTTCATAAGTCAGATTATAAATTCTTATTGTATTAACTATAAAACCTATTAAAAAGATATTTTTCAAAATATAATTTAAAAATTTACCTACCATTCTCTTAAAATCTTGAAGTCTATCTTTATAATTTTTCTCCGATTTAACTATTGAATCTGGAGATATTCCTAATTCATTACATAATTTCTTTATTGTTTCTAAGTCTGGAACTGTCGAACCATTCTCCCATTTCGATATAGTTCTATCTGAAACACCAATTAAATCTGCGAGTTCTTTTTGTGTTATATCTCTTTTCTTTCTGATATTGTAGATTGTGTTAGCAAAATCTGTGCATTTTACTTCTGTTGTCTTATTTGTCCTTTTCATATTTTCACCTTTTTCATTTTACCACATATTGGAAAATTATGCACTATAAATTGACAAATTTTTTAACATTTATTATAATAAGATTGTCTTAGGGGGATAATAAGATGAAATATGTTACTTATAAAAAATATTTAGATACATTATTAAAAAATCAATATGATACTAATATACCTTGTTTGCAAGATATTTATACTGAAAAAGATTATAAAAAGATTTTGAAACCAGTTATGAAAGTTATCAGCGAAAATCCATATGCTAGTTTAACTAGTCTTAGATTAAAATTATTTCTTCAAAGTGGATTAAAGGAAATAATTGATAATTTTGTTAAAGATACTCAGATTACTCCGGGACTTATATTGGATTTTGGAACATTTAAAAATAGGGATACTGTTATATGTGGTAATAGACAAGAATATGTTATGAAAAATGGTATTCTAGTTAAAGATGAATTACCTATTGAACAAAATACTATTTTTGATTTAGCTTCAACTTCAAAAACATTTACTGCGGTTGCAATTTTGATACTTGCTGAAGATAAATTAATTGATGTTTTTGAACCTGTTACAAAATATGTACCTGAATTTAAAAACTTAGGTAATACTACTATATATGATTTACTTAAATTTAGAGTGAGTGTTGCTACTCCAAGTAGAATAGATAGCGCTAAAAATAAAGAAGAAGCTTTAAATATTTTATATCAAGCTTATCCTAGAGATGTTCAACCTGAGAATGCTTATACTGATATTGGAGCTATGATTTTAAGAGTTTTAGTGGAAAAAGTTACTTGTATGAAGTTTTATAAATTTGTAGAAACAATGATATTTAGAAGATGTGGAATGTATAATACTTATTTAAATGTTCCTTCTTATGATTTAGATAGAGTTGCTAATGAAAATTACTCTACGATTATTACTCAGGATGGCAGTGCTATAACTAGATATGATAATGTTCCTGGTACGGTTCATGATCCAAAAGCTAACGCTATTGGTCAAAAAGAAGGAATTGCTCCAGGTCATGCAGGTTTCTTTTCTACTAAAAATGATATGATAAAATTTGCTAAAGCCTTAATAGATGAAAGATTAATTACTAAAGATAGTTTATTATCTATGAGTGATACTGAAACTGGCTTCAAAGATGATGATAAATATACGAGATTTTATGGTTCTTTAGTTTATTTAAAACAACCAGATCCTGAATTTTTATCTGTATATCCTCCACTTTCTGGTAGAGCTTTTATGTCACCTGGATTTGCTGGAACTCAACTTGTTGTTGATCCTATTAATAAAATTTCTTTATTTGTTGGCTCACCTAGGCTTCATAATAGAATATATCAAATTCATAATTCACAAATGCATAATATTAAAATTGATGAACATAATAAAAAGACTTTTGTGATGCCTGATGGAACTGAAAAAATTGTGTGTTGTGATTACACAAAAGCTAAAGAAGTACTTGTTACCTTAGCACTTGACTTAGCTATACAATATCAATTACTTGAAAATTTATATCCAAATCAAAAAGAAATGCATTTAGTTCGAGAACTAAATTAACATTTCTTTTTTTATTCTCTATTTTCATACGATAATAACTTCTCAATATCTTCCTTGGTAAGTTCTGATATAATATTTTTATCTCTTATCTCTCCATCTATTAATTTATCACTTAATATTCGCTTTTTATTTTGAAGTTCTAATATTTTTTCTTCAATAGTTCCTTTGGTTATTAAATGAATTACTTCAACTGTGTTGGTTTGACCTATTCGGTGGGCTCTATCTGTTGCTTGATTTTCAGCTTGAGGATTCCACCATAAATCTAAGTGAATGACAACATCTGCTGATGCTAGATTTAATCCTGTTCCTCCGGATTTTAACATTATTAAAAATACTTTTATATCATCATTTTCATTGAAATTATCTACCATTTCTATTCTAGTTTTGGCTGGTACTGATCCATCAATCATATAAGTTTTTATTTTGGCATTATTTAATTTTTCTTTAACTATGTTTAAAGCAGTTTTAAATGATGAAAATATTAATACTTTATGATTGTTTTTTGTATATTCACTTACAATATTTTCCAACTGTTCAATTTTATTTGAACCATCAGTATAGTTATCATATACGATACTTGGGTCTATACAAATTTGTCTTAATTTAGTAAGTAACTGAAGAATTAAAAATCTGGCTTTATTCATTCCCTCTTCTTTAATAATCTTATCCATTTCTTCTTTTACTCTGTTTAGTTCTGCAACATATAGTTTCTTTTGTTCATCTTTTAAATCAATGTATATGTCATTTATTAATTTTTCAGGAAGTTCTTTAACAACATCACTTTTCTTTCTTCTTAGAATAAATGGATTAATTTGTTTGCTTAAACCTTTAATTAATATTTCACTATCTTCATCAAAATCTTTAATTTTATATTTACTTTGAAATTTAGTTAAATTTGCTAAATAACCTGGCATAATAAAATCAAATATACTCCATAATTCAAGTATTGAGTTTTCAAGCGGAGTACCTGTTAAAGCAAATTTTGTTTCTGCTTTTATGCTTTTTACTACTTTTGTAATACCAGCATGATTATTTTTAATATTTTGAGCTTCATCAATTATCATGGTATTAAAATTTAAATTTTCATAAATTTCTTCATCTTCACGTAATAAGCCATATGTAGTGATTATTACATTTATTTTATTTAAATCTTTTAAAATATGTTTTCTTTTTTCTTTTGAACCTATGCAAATTGCTTTTTTTATTTGGCTTGCAAAACTATCAAACTCATGTTCCCAGTTGTATGCAAGTGATGTTGGAACCACTATTAAAAATTTAGATGTAGGATTATCTTTTAACATTTGTTTTATATAATAGATGACTTGAATTGTTTTACCTAGTCCCATTTCATCTGCTAAAATACCACCGAAACCTGTTTTAGCTAAATTGTATAGCCATTTTACTCCGGTTAGTTGATAATCACGTAAGATACTTGTATCTTCTAAACTCAAATTACTATCTTTATATTCATAAAAGTTTTTTATAAAGTTGTCAAATAAATTGTCTGTGGAAATAATTGAATATTTTGTTTTCTTTAAACTATCTAAATAAATAGCACGATATTTTAATATACTTCCTTTGCCATTTATTATTTCTTCGTCAGTTAGTTCTAATTCTTCAGTTAAATTGTTTAGTTCTTGCAGTGATTCATCTTCAAGATTTATAATATCACCATTTTTAAGACGATAATATTTTTTCTTATCTTTAATACTATCAAATATACTTACTAGTTCACTACTATTAATATCACCTAAATTAAAGTTATAACTTAATATATTGTCTTGACCTATGCCAAACATTGATGATACAGATGTTTTCTTTTTAATTTTAATATTTTTAAATTTTTCAGTTGTGAATATTTCGTATTTGGTAGCAAGTTGTTCAAGACCATTTTCTAAAAATTCTACTTCTTGTTCTATATCTCGTAAAACTAGTTTATCTTTTTCAAGTATAAAACCATATTTGCCAACATCATTTAAGACACTCGTTTCAAAATTTATATCTCGTAGTATTTCATTTGATTTATTAAAGTAATCTATTTCTTTATCATCATAATTAAATACTATATTAGAAATTATATATTCATTTCTAATATCAAAATAAAGTTTTGCTTTAATAATACTTGGTAAAACTATATCATCAACGGAGGAATCTATTTTTAATTTTTTTCTAACTACTTTAAGAAGACCTTTGTTAAATAGGTCTAATTTATCCTTAGATATTATTAGTTTATCTAATTCATTCTGTTTTAAATCTTCGATTAATTCTTGTTCTTTGGCATTTAAATGATATAGCTTTCCTTTGTAAAATATGTATTCATAATCTTTTTCTATTAAGTTTTCTATGTTTTCTAAATCAAAATCTAATTCATAAGTTTCATTTTTCTTTATTAAATTTGTATCAATTGGAAAGTATTCACTAATGCCATCAACTTCATAATTGTTAATAACAAATTTTATATTTTTTAGTTTATTTAAAAATTTTTTTAAAGATGATGTATTGATATAATTATATCCTCCATCATCAAAAGTATTATAATAAGCTTTTAAAATTGTTTCTGCATCACTACTTAAATAATATTTTTGAGGATTATATGTAAAACTTTTGCCAAAATAAACTTCACCTTCTCCGGATTCATATACACTTTTAAAAGCACTTGCATGATTTCCTAGAGTATATAATTTTTCATCTCCGATAAGTATTTTTACGGTGCATTCTATAGAATTATAATAGTAGTAATAATTGCTTTTTCTTTCTGTAACGTTAATTATCAAATTAACAGTTAACTCTTTTTTAATAATGTTTTCTTCACTCGTAATAAATTTTTCTAATATACTACTTGATATCTTTGGAATGTTAATAAACATTTTACCAAACATTTCTTCATAATTATTTAATATTACTGCAGCAATGTGTTTGCAACTTCTTATGCTTCGGAAATTTTTACAATCACATGCTGTTCTTAATATTTTTTTATTGTTTTCAATTGAAACCATAACATCGTAATATGTTGGCTTTTCTTCATCATCTACTTCGTACCAATAGTGAGTTACTTTACCATTTTCATTATAATTTTCTTTTTTATTTAAAAATGAAATTTTACTAACATCATATGTTTTGCCTGCTACTATATCGGATGTATGGACAAATGCTGTAATATTTGTTTTATTAATTAGTTCTTCAATATTATCTATTTGCATAAGTTACCTCCATCTTTTTATATTAACATAGTTTTATTTTATATACAATTGTTTTATATTAGTTTGTGAAGAAAAAAATTTTTCAAACAAAAACTTTAAAACATTATGTATGGTTTTAAAGTTTCATTATTTGTTTCATATATTGCTATATCTTCACCTTGATATGTAAATATTACTTTATCTTGAACATTATAAATATTTTTAATTCTTCCACCATTTTTTATAATTTTAATTAATTCATCATTTATTTCTATACTTGGATATTTTAAAAATTCATGAATGTTTTGAAATTTAAAGTTACCATTTTTTATATCATCTAGTATAAATGAATCTTCTATATCAAAACCTCCTTGCTTAGTTCTTATAAGATTATTCATTGTACCTATAGTACCTAATTTTTCACATATATCTTCAATTAAACTTCTAATGTATGTTCCTTTTGAAACATGAGTTTTAAATTTAATTATATCTTTTTCATAATCTATTAACTCAAGAGAAAATATACTTACTTCACGTTTTGGTAATTCAATTTCAATATTATTTCTTGCATATTCATATAGTTTCTTACCATTTATTTTTACTGCTGAATATTTTGGCACTGTTTGTTCATATTTTTGTGGAAATTTCTCAAATACTTTTATAATTTCTTCTTTAGTAATGTTATATTTTTTATTTTCTATTATAGAACCTGTTATATCACCAGTGTCAGTTTTAATTCCTAACTTTATTTCTGCAATATATTCTTTGTCTAGAGATGTTAGTAAATCCACTAGTTTGGTGTATTTACCAAAAAGGCATACAAGTACTCCAGTTGCAATTGGATCCAAAGTGCCTGTATGACCTATTTTTTTGGTATTAAATATTTTTGTTAAATTATTAACTATATCTCTACTAGTTAGATTCTTTTCCTTGTTTACGACTAAGAGTTTGTCCATCTATTTCTCTCTTTTCTATTTGCTTGATAAATACTAAAGTTCTATATGATTCCTTTTCTCCTGTTAGTTGTTCAAAACCACATGTTGTAGCAAAACTCATAGCAGCTGTATCATTAATTGGAATTTCAAAATCAATTTCTTGACCACTTAAACTAGCAATTTCTTCAACTTTTTGAATAATTTCATTTAGTAACATTAATTTTTCTGCTATATCTGGATAATTTAAATAAACCATATCACATACGTTAACACGTGTTTTAGTTATATAAATTCTTGTTACTGCTACTAACCTTTCTTCACAATCAAATGATAATAAGAAAGAGAAATTGTAATTTTCATTCTTTATTGTTTTTCTAGAATCCATAAATGATTTGTTGTATAATTCTTTGTCAGTTAGTTTACTTTCATCCATTGTGAATCTAAGATTTTTGTTTAAAATATCTCTTTCACAATTTAGAAATTGGTAAAATTTATAATATCTTTCAAGAACTGCATTTTCGTATGCAGCAGGTATTTTTTTTACTAAAGTTATCATCTTATTCCCCCTTGTCTATTGACTTTATTATTGCTTCTATTTTTTCCCCATAAGCTATTGATTTATCAAATACAAATTTTAATTCTGGTGTATGTCTGATTTCTAATTTTTCACTAAGTTTTCCACGTATAAATGGTGCTGCTTCGTTAACTTCTTTTTCTAAAGATTTAATATCTAAATTGTCAAATGAAGTAAAATATACTTTACAATAACTTAAATCATTTGTTAAATCACAGCCTGTTATAGTTATATGCTTTAAAATTTCATCGTTTACTTCATTTATTAAAATATCACCAAGATATCTTTGAATATCACTTGCTATTCTAGCAATCTTATACTTAGGCATGTTTTACCTCGATCATTTCATAAGCTTCGATAGTGTCGCCTTCTTTGAAATCATTAAATTTTTCTAAGGTAATACCACATTCAAAACCTTTTTTAACTTCTTTAACTGTGTCTTTTTCTCTTTGAAGAGATGCTATTTTTTCGTCACTAGCAATTACTACACCATCACGTATAACACGAGCAAGAGCGCCATTTTTAACTATACCATTTGTAATATATGAACCTGCAATGTTACCAATTTTAGAAAATTTGAATATTTTTCTAATTTCGGCTTCACCAAGTATTTTTTCTTCAAATTCTGGGTCTAACATACCATTTATAGCAGCTTCAATATCTTCAACTAACTTGTAAATAATTGTATATAATCTTATATCAATATTATTATCTTTGGCTATATCTTTGGCACTTGAAGATGCTACAACGTTAAATCCAATAATAATGGCATTTGATGCACTAGCTAAAACTACATCTGATTCAGTGATGGCACCAATACCACTTCTTATTACTTTAACAGAAACATCTTGTTCTTTGATTTTTTCTAAAGCATTTTTTACTGCTTCTTCAGAACCACGAACATCAGCTTTTAAAACTACATTAATTTCTTTATTTCCAGCATCAACAGATGCAAATAAATCATCAAGTGATACTTTTTTATCTTTACCAGCATTCATTTTAGCAGCATCTTTTCTTTTTTCTGCTACAGATTTTGCTTCTGCTTCTGTTTCGAAAGCCATAAATTTATCACCTGCAGATGGATTTTCAGTTAAACCTGTTATTTCAACTGGTGTTGATGGTCCAGCTTCAACGATTGATTCACCACGATCGTTTTTCATAGTTCTTACTTTAGCATAACTTGTTCCAACAACAATTGGGTCACCAATTCTAAGTGTTCCGTTTTGAATTAAGAATGATGCAATACCCCCAACATTTTTATCAAGTCTTGACTCAATAACTGCTCCGACTGCATAACGATTTGGATTGGCCTTTAACTCACCTACTTCAGCAATTGTAAGAATTGTTTCAAGAAGTAAATCAATTCCTTCACCTGTGTGAGCAGATATATTTATAAATGGAATATCTCCACCCCAACTTTCCGGTGTTATGCCTATTTCAGCCATTTCTGTTAAAACTCTATCAATGTTTGCATCTGGTTTATCAATTTTGTTAACTGCAACAATAATTGGAACTTTTGCACTTAACGCATGATCCACTGCTTCTTTCGTTTGTGGTTTTACACCATCATCAGCTGCAACTATTATAATTACGATATCTGTAACTGATGCACCTCTGGCACGCATTTCTGTAAAAGCTGCATGGCCTGGTGTATCAATAAATGTTATAAGTTCATCTTTGTATTTAGTTTGATAAGCTCCAATATGTTGTGTAATTCCGCCAAATTCTTTATCAACTACATGTGTATTTCTTATATAGTCAAGAAGTGTTGTTTTACCATGGTCAACATGGCCCATTATAGTTACTATTGGTGGTCTTTTTACTAAATCTTCTTCTTTATCTATTATTTCATATTCTTCAAAATTAGTAACATCTTGTGTTTCTTCTCTTTTTAAAGTTTTATTATAGTCAAGTGCTATAATTTCTGCATTTTCAAAATCTATTGGTTGATTCAAGCTTAACATTAAACCATTTTCCATTAATTTTTTAATGATTTCTGCTCCACCAACATTTAAAACGCTAGCAAATTCACTAACACTCATGCCATTTTTGTAAAGCACAACGTTTTCATCAGCTTCATTTTTCATAAGCTTATTTTTATGCTTGTACATTTCTTTCTTTAACATGTTAAATTCTTGTTTATTGGCATCTTTTTTCTTAAGTTTTTCTTTACTTACGCTTTCTTTCATTGTTTTATCTACTTTTGAAGATGTCATTATTTCATCTACTTTATCTTCGATATCTTCCTCTTCTTCGTAAGTAATTTCTTCATCCGTACTAATTAAATTAATAGTGTTATCTAGCATTATGATATCATCATCTGTTAAATAGTCATCTTTTGTATTAACATTTATTGCTAGTTCATGACATTTTTTTAGGATTTCTGCTACAGATAAATTTACATCATTTGCATATTCTGATACTTTCATTTAATCACAACCTTTCGTTATTTTTGTACTATTTCTTCTAATTTTTCGTAAATAGAATCGGGCACTTCTACTTCAAGTACTCTATTTAATACTTTATTATTTTTAGCTTTTTTTATAACCTCAATATCTTTTTTTAAATAAGCTCCACGGCCATTTGCTTTTCCTATTTCATCAATTACTATTTCTCCTTCAGGGGTTCTAACTACTCTGATTAATTCTTTTTTTGGTAGCTTTTCTTTAGTAATGATACAAGAACGCATTGGTATTTTTTTCATTATTTGTTTCCTGCTTGTTGTATTTCTTCCATGGTCTTAATTTCTAAATGATATTTGGTTAGTTTACTAGCTAATTTAATATTGCTTCCCTTTTTACCTATAGCTGCTGATAAGTTATCACTACCCACAATAACTAGAGCATTTCTTACTTCAGCATCTGGTATTGATACTATAACATCTTTTGCTGGTGTCATAGCATTTTTTATATATTCTGCTGCATCTTCACTATATAAAACTAAATCTACTTTTTCACCTTTTAGTTCTTTTAAAATGCCAGCTATTCTTGAACCACGTTCACCGATACATGAACCTATTGCATCTATTCTATCATTAATTGAATATAAAGCAATTTTTGTTCTAATACCAGGTTCTCTAGCTACACCAGCAATTACGATTGTGCCATTTGCAACTTCTGGTATTTCATGTTCAAATAATCTTTTAACAAATCCATAATTATTTCTTGATAATTTGATGATTGGTCCTTTTGGTCCACTTTCAACTTTACTAACATATACTTTAATATTTGAACCCATTATGATTTGTTCACCTGGTATTGTTTCTCTTTTTGGAAGTATTCCTCTGGTTCTACCTAAATCAATATAGTAGTTATTTTGGTCTTCCATTGCTACCATACCAATCATTAATTCATCTTGTTTATCAGAAAATTCTTCAATTACACTGTTTTTTTCTGCTTCTCTTATTTTTTGCATTACAACTTGTTTTGCTGTTCCTGCTGCTACTCTACCAAAATCTTTAGGTGTTACTTCTTCTTCAATTGTTTCACCAACTTTGATATTTGGCACCTTCTTTTGGGCATCTTCCAAAAGTATTTGAGCATCACGATTAATTTCTGGTTCTATTCTAGTAATATTTCCTTCTTCATCTTCCACTAGTTCTGCTTCTTTTATTTCAGGAACTACAACGTAATATGAATATACTTTGATATCTCCAGTTTCACGATTGATGTCTACTCTAACATTTGTCTTGGAATTAAAATTTTTCTTGTATGCAGTTTGAAGGGCTAATTGTAAAGCTTCAAATACTACATCTGGGCTTATGTTTTTTTCTTCTACTAAAACATTTAATGCCTTAATTAATTCACTTCCACTTGATTGTTGTTTACTCATTTTTACTCTCCTCTTTCTTTACTTACTACATCTAATATGTAGCTATCATCTGTTATATCGGCTTTATCCACTACTTCATTTACAACTTTGGTGGCTTCAACTATGGTTTCTAAATCAATACCTCCGATTTTATCTAAAGTTACTGTTAAAAACTTATATTTTCCTTTTTCTTCAAAAGTTATGTCATCAACAATTATGTCTGTCTTTTCAAAAGCCTCTTGTAAATCAATTTTAAGTTTGTCTAATACTAGTTTCATAAACACCTCCATAACTAATAATAAAAGTGGGATTTCCTGCCCACTTAAAACTGATAGTTAAATTATATCACAAATGTTAACTAAAAAAAAGTCAAATCTAGCATTTTTTTGCTAAAAATGACCTCTTTTACTAAAATTTTCCGCTACTAGAAACACCATCTTGGACAGAGTTATTATCATTCAACTTTTTTGGAGAACATTTACTACTATTATTTGGATTTAGTACACAATCTGTACATCCACGGTATTTACTGGATACATCAGTTGTGCCTTCAACAAGTCCTAAAAAGAAATCTAATATTGTTGGTACGAAGAATATTATTAATCCAATTAATACTCTTTTAGCGAAGCTAATTGCTGCTTCTTTTACTGCTTTGTCATCTCCACTTAATGATGCTTTTCCTAAATCTATGCTTCCAAGTACTATTAATATAATTGGTACTAATATTTTTATTATTAATATTATATAACCTATTACTTGAAATACAAGAAGCGATGTTGTTCCTGCACCACATACTTCAACTTCTGTTATATCCAAATCCTCTTGCGGTGTATTTTCTTCTTTTTGATAATTTTCATTATCTTCTTTTCTATCTGAAAACAAGGTATAGGTTGAACCACTTTTTTTGATGTTGAACATGGATGGTGCAACGCATGCTCCCCAAAATTTTTCCACATATTCACTATCTACACCGAATGTGGCAATATCACCATTATCATTTTTTACATTATCTAAACTGACACTTGGCACGTTTGTACTTTCAAATTCCCCACTACTTTTTTCAGCTCCATCATATGAAACAATAAATTCTCTTTTGCCATCTTCTTTTGTTACAAACTTAAATCTAACTGCATATGTTGCCTTTATATCTAAATCTAGTTCATCTAAGTCATTGTTATAATTAATGCTTGACTTAACTTCATTTTGACAAATTTTTTCTTCACTATCCTCTAGAAAACCATTTAGTTTTAAAATAACATCATCAGCATTACTTTGGGAACTTACATCAGTAATATCATCACCTAATTTAAAAGAATATGTTGTTCTTCCTGAAGTCATAACTTTGGATGCTTTTATTGAAACATATTCATAACATTTATCGGGAATTTGATCTCCAACACTTTTGTTTCCAGTTGTACTTTTGTTTAGTGCTTTTCCTTTAAATTTAATGATATCAATTGAATTATTTCCAAATAATCCTACATGTTTCTCTTGAAGATTATATCCAACCTCACTTCTTTTATTTTTGGAATAATAGTAGCAATCATATTCTTCTGCCTTAATTGATGTTGGCAAAATAAATAAAGCTAACAAAGTTATTATGCAAAAATATTTTTTCACTCTATTTCACCTCTTTTACTAAAATTTTCCGCTAGTAGAAACACCATCTTGGGCAGAGTTATTATCATTCAACTTTTTTGGAGAACATTTACTACTATTATTTGGATTTAGTACACAATCTGTACATCCACGGTATTTACTGGATACATCAGTTGTGCCTTCAACAAGTCCTAAAAAGAAATCTAATATTGTTGGTACGAAGAATATTATTAATCCAATTAATACTCTTTTAGCGAAGCTAATTGCTGCTTCTTTTACTGCTTTGTCATCTCCACTTAATGATGCTTTTCCTAAATCTATGCTTCCAAGTACTATTAATATAATTGGTACTAATATTTTTATTATTAATATTATATAACCTATTACTTGAAATACAAGAAGCGATGTTGTTCCTGCACCACATACTTCAACTTCTGTTATATCCAAATCCTCTTGCGGTGTATTTTCAATTTCTGAATTGTCCGGATCAATGTTTGGAACTTCCTCGTTACCAACTTCATCTAAATCTCCATAATTTGTTGAATTTGGTCCCGTAATAAAGTAAGTTGTGTTGGTTGTCACAGTTGGTTTTATGATTAACTTATCCATGGCAATAAATTTATTGTTAGAAAGATATATTTCTTTTGAAGCATCTGACGTAACCGTAAAAAATGATAAATTTTCATAAACTGTCAATTCATCGTCATCTATAGCAACTTCCATATTTTTGTAGTTTTTATCTGATGAAACACCAAAATATTTTGATATTGTACCATTTGATTTTTTATAATAACCAAACTCTAAATAATACTTAGGTTTAGTATTTTCTGTTGATGTTTTAGCACACGCAACTGCATTTGGATAGTGACAATCAATCTTTTCACCATTTTCATCTGTTACTTGATTTTGTTTAAGAACATAAGAACTGCAAGCTCCTATTCCATCGCAACTATTAACTGAAAAATAAGGATCTCCTCCCATATAAATATAAATTGTAGAAGGACAGCTATTATTTTCTAGATATTTTTTGAAATAACTTTCTTTGAAATCTGTTTGCATATAAACATATTGAGTTGGAAAGTCTAAATAAGTATTTTCTCCATTATTGTCATATAAAACTATTTTTTTATTATTGTTCAAATTTAGATAAAAACCATTATAATCTGCAGATAATACCATGGTTCCCACTCCAAAAAAATCGTCTGAGGCACTCTTTTCTTCTGTATAATAAGTACAAGAAATATTTTGATTTAATAAATCTTCATACTTATCTTGGACATCACTCCACCCACATCCGGTTAATAGTAAAAGAGTTATTGCAAGTATCATTATTTTCATATACTTCATTAATATCACCTTATCTTATACAATTATTATAGCAATTATTTTGGTGATAATCTAGTATTTGTTTTGAATTTTATCTATATCATTTAAAGAAAAGCCTTTTTTATAAAGGTTATACTTTATTTTATTTTCTAATTCTTTCCCATTATATTTTTTATTTAATTTCTTATATTCTTTTTGATATTCTTTTTCTAATATAGAATTATTTTCTTCGAAATCTACTAAATTGAGCATTTCTACTACCATACTAGATTTATAACCTAGTGATATTAAATAACTTTTAAGTTTTAAAATAAGATTATTCCTACTTAAATTTTTATTAGCTTTTATTTTCTTATTTATAATTTTTTCTATTTTTTCTTTCCAAATAGACTCATCTATACTAACGATGGATTCGTTTATATATAATGAATTTAACTTTAATTTTTCCAATTCTCTTTTTATATAGTTTGGACCTTTTATTCCTAGATTTATTTGATCGTTGATATAACTTCTTATGTAATTTTGTTCATTTAAATAATCTAGTTCTTCTAACTTTTTAATTACTTTACCTATTGTTTCTTTAGAATAATCTTTTAATTTATTTTCTAATTCTTTTTTTGTTCTTTGTTTATTACTAATGAGTTTTAATGACTTATTGAAAGCTTCATAATAATTATTATAATTTATAATTTCCTTAAACTCTATATCAGATAGTTCTCTAGGTTTTAATAAATTATATTTAATTAATGTATCACTATAAAACTCTAGCTGAGTTTTATCACCTAGAGTTATTATATATTTGTTATTTTTCTTTTTTATATTAGATATTTTCTTCATCATTATACTTTTTACATGTTGCATCTAAATCTTTAGCTAAAGCTTCAATTACTTTATAATCACTAGTTCGACATCCAGATGCAAATTTATGTCCTCCCCCATTATATTTTGTTGCCACTTCGTTGATAACTGGTCCACGACTTCTGATATTTGCTTTATAAATATCATTTCTTTCATCGTATACTACGAACATCCAACACATAAGTTCTTTAATAAAATAGAAATCATTAACTTGATTTGATACACTTGTTGGTTCAACATTAAATTTCTTTAAGTCTTCACTTGGAACAAAGATAAAACCAAATCTATTTTCAGTTATTTCTATATTGTTTATGAGATATGCACGGAACTTTTCTTCATTTATGCTTCTTTCATATAAATTGTCATAAAGATTTACAAAATTGATATTGCTTGTTTTAACAAGTTCGTATGCTGTTTTTAAAGTTTCAGCGCTTGTGTTTGGTAGTAAAAATCTATCACTGTCAAAAACCATTCCTACATATAAATCTTCAGCAATTTTGGTATCCATGGCAAGTGGACTATAAAGAAGAAGTTCTGCAATCATTTCACATGTACTAGATTTAGTTGAGTCAGTCCAGTCAACATCACCAACGATATCTTCTGCTGGATGATGGTCAATTTTTAAAATAGCATCGTATTCTAATCCATTTATACCATCCACCCTATAAAAGTTCGGAACATCAAGTACAATTAATAAAGAATTATTTAAAGTACTTAAATCAGGTTTGTCAAGAGCTCCTAAATATTTAAATTTATGAACTCCTGCACCTACTGCATATACTTCTTTATTCGGAAATGTTAATTTAATTGAATCCCTTAAAGCTATTTGACTAGCTATAGCATCTGGATCGGGACTAATATGACGTGCCAGTACTATTTTGTCATATTTTTTGATTATCTTAATTATTTTTTTGTACATTTCCTTCATTTTATCACTCTTTCTAATTAGTTATTTTTATTCTTTAATTCCATAGTATCCATAGCAATCATTAATTCTTCATCTGTTGGAACAACATATACTGGAATTTTTGAGTCATCTGTTGAAATAAGACGGAATTCTCCACGAAAATCATTTTTTTCATCATCTATTTTAACACCTAGAGATGCTATTTTTTCAATGATTGATTTACGCATTGTTTTACTGTTTTCACCAACACCTGCAGTTAGAGTAATTACATCTGCTCCACCAAGTAAATTGTTATACATTGCTATATAATTAGCTATCTTTTTAGCATACATTTCTTGAGCTAATATTGCTCTTTCATTTCCTTCATCAGCAGCCATTTCAACGTCTCTTGAATCACTACTTACTCCACTTACACCTAAAAGTCCACTCTTTTTATTTAAGTCATTTGTAAGTTCTTCAAGTGATTTACCAGTTTTGCCTTCTAAGTATGATAACATTGATGCATCAATATCACCACTACGAGTTCCCATCATTATACCTGCAAGTGGTGTAAATCCCATAGAAGTATCAACTACTTTTCCAGAATCAATAGCTGTTATAGAACCACCATTACCAATGTGACAAGAGATAACTTTTAAATCATTTCTACCAAAATATTCACTAATTGTTTTGTTAATGAATCTATGACTTGTACCATGGAAACCATATTTTCTAACACCATATTTTTCATACCATTCATATGGAACTGGATATAAATATTCAGCTTCTTTCATTGTTGTATGGAATGCTGTATCAAATACACCAACTTGAATTGTATTTGGTAATGCCTTCATGAAAGCTTTTACTCCCATGATATTGGCTGGATTATGAAGTGGTGCTAATTCATTATATTTAGCAACTCTAGCTAGAACATCTTCTGTTAATACAACTGATTCTGTGAATTCTTGTCCACCATGAACCATACGATGTCCTACTCCTTCAATTTCATCTAATGAACTTATTATTCCCATATTAATAAGTTCTTCCATTAATATTCTTACAGCAACTGAATGATCTACTAAATTTACTTCTTTTTTAACTTTTTCTCCATTATATTTAATTGTATAACAAGAACCATTTATACCTATTTTTTCGAACAATCCACTTGCTACGACATTTTTTTCTGGTAATTCAATTAATGTAAATTTTAATGATGAACTACCTGCATTTACTGCTAATATTTTCATTTCTTTCACCTCTTCTTCTATTATACAAAAAAAAGATAGATTAATCTATCTTTTTTAATATTTTTTTGCTCATTTTATTAATTTTCTACTTAAACAATATGGTACAACTTCATTTTTTAAAGTATTTGATAATATATCTATTCCAATACTTTTTTGTGCCATAACAAGTATGAAAATAAAAACTTACATTTGTCTTGTTCTTTGAAGATTAAATTCTCTATCACATTTAATTTCTTCTTGATTTTCAAAATAAAAATTAATGTCATCTAAAACACTTTTTTCAACTGCCATTTCTTCAATTTTATATTGTGTTTTTCGAATCCTTTGTTCTAACATTCTTTTGTAATATAAAGACTCATCTATTTTATTTTTAATATCACTTTTAGCATTTTCTAAATTCTCAATATCCTTATTTTTTATCATTTTGTATAACTTTATGAATTTAGGAACTTTTAATAAATAGATAACTAAAACTAAATAAAACAAAGTTCCAAGTGAAGTTATAGCTTGCATTAATACTATCGATAAAAAAATTGTTGTGCTCATTAAAAAATCATTTGTTCCTCTGTCTTTTTTATTTCTGAGTTTTGTTGATAATGAACTAAGCTCAGATAATCTACCTTTTTCTATTGATAATTTTGTATCCTCTTCTAATAATAGTACCTTTAAATCATTTTGGACAAGTTCTAAATTACCTATTATCTGGTCAATTTCTTCTTTTCTTTTACTATTTTTTTCTTCAATATTATTTTTAATCATAATTTCCCCTCGAATGCCTAGATATAATATAACTTTTTTTAATTATTGTCAAGAGGTTAAAATTTTATACTAAAAATATCAAAGATATGATTTCCATGATTTAATTTGAAATTCTAAAAGTTCTAATAATTCTTCAGCAAGTTCAGTTACTTTTTTATCAGTTTCAGAGTTCAGTATTTCTTCAACTTTGATAATGCCTTTATTAGTTCCTTCAGTTAACATTTTTGCTATTTTTGCATCATCACACTTAATTAATTCTATTCCTGTATAAATTTCATTAAACATTTTGATGATTATGTTTATTTCTGTTGGCTCTTCACCAAGTTCTTTTAACATGTTTGTAATATCCATTTTATTTACCATGTATTTTTTCTTGGCATCACTCATAGTTTTTGCTAATGCTTTATCCTCGATATGCCCTTTTACTTCATCAATTCCTATTATTCCCATTGTAACTACTTTATATAGTTCATTTAATGCTTCTACATCATTCATTTAAAAATCACCCATTTATAGTATGAGTGATTTTTTATAAATTATACTTCTTGAACAACCGCAATTATCATTGGTTTACATTCTGTTTGTTCATATAAGTATCTACTTAGTTCTTCTCTTATTTCAACTTTTATTTGATTAAAATCAATGTATTTTGGAGTTATATTTCTATTAATAATGGCTTCACATATTACTTTTATCTCTTTAATCATGTCTGCAGAATCTTTAACATAGATAAATCCACGGGTTGTAACTTCTGGACCCACAAGTAGAACTTTATCTTTCTTGTCAACTGTGGCACTAATTAGTACTATACCATTTTCCGAAAGCATTTCTCTATCTTTGATAACTAAATCCCCAATATCATCATTACTTGTTCCATCTATTAAAACATCATCTACTTTAATTCTGGCAAAGTTATCTATAAGTTTACCATTTTCAAATGTCACAACATCTCCATTTTGTTTAAGTAAAATGTTACTATCTGGAATTCCTAAGTTACTTGCTAGATTAGCATTATTTACCATGTAACGATATTCACCTTTTACTGGCATATAGAATTTCGGATTTATTAGCTTAATCATTAGCATTAAATCTTCACGTGATGCATGATGTAGTATTTCTTTTTCTTTATCAATAGTTTCAATATTGCAGCCAAATTTAGCAAGTTCATTTTGAAGTTTTACTAAAACTTTTTCAGTACTGTCATAACGTGGTTCTGCGAAAACTATTGTGTCTGTTGGTTTTAGTGTAATAAATTTATCGTAGCCGTTTAGAATTTTATTCATGTTAGCATAAGGCGTTGTTCTATCATCCATTACTAAAAGAATGGCATTATCATCATTAATATTTGATAAATCCCCTAGTAATTCTTCATTATAATGCATGTAGCCTTCTTTACTTGCAAAATTTAATACATTTTGAAGTCTTTTTCCCATTAAAACTATCTTACGATGCGAATTTGCTGCAGCTTCAAATATTTCAGATATTGTATATAAATGTGTTGGCAATACAGAAAAAATAATTCTTTTGTCATGATGTTTTATGACATCTTCAAAAAAGCTTACAAGTCTGTGTTTCGGAGATGTATGACCATTTTTTTCTGCAAAAGAAGATTCACATAATAAACATAATACTCCTTGTTTACCAATATAGGCAATTTTACCTATATCCATATCATAAGCACCTTGCATACTTGGGTCAATAATGAAATCTCCAGTATAACATATTGCTCCATCTTTAGTATTTACAACATACATAACTGCATCTGGTACAGAATGTGAAACAGAAATTGGAAATATAGAAACATTACCAAAATTAATTTTCTTGTGTGGTTTAATTAATTCAATATTATTTTCATTTACGCCATCTTCCATAAGTTCAAATTTAGTATATTTTGTGGCATATACTTTTAACGATGGAATATCTTTTAAAAGGTCACGGACAGCTCCCATATTTTCTGGATGTCCATGGGTTATAAATAAACCTTTAATTCTTTTTTTATTTTTAACTAGATAACTAAAATCAGGCATAATGTAATCAATTCCTAGTAAATTTCCACTAGCAAATTTTATTCCGGCATCAAAAACATATATTTCGTCATCCACTTCAATTACATAGGAATTCTTTCCACTTTCAGAAAGTCCTCCCAAACCAAAAATCTTTATTTTACTCATATATTATCACCTTCATTTAAAAAAAATAAGTTCTTCGGTAAATAAATTATACCAAAAAACTTAAATTAAATCAATCTCTTTCTTCACTTAGCATCCTACTTAAAGAAATAATGTCTAAATCTTTATAAATAATACTATTAATTAATATCTTAATATTTTTAACATCTGCATTTTTTTCTACATAGTATATGTCACCTGATTCAATCGAATTTTTAAGAGTTATGAAAGTGTTATTGTTTAATATTTTATCAGTTTTTACCAAGTATTTTTGGTTTTTACGACATATTTTTTCATTTTTATTTGTTACATAGCAGATATGAGTATTATTACTATACTTATTTATTAGTGCTTCTAAGTCTTTATATTTATTTACCTCATTATTGATTTGCTCTAAATTTTCATTTTTATTAAAATTGTCCATAGTAACAAGTATGCTTGCTTCAATATTATTTTCTTTAAAGTAATTTATTAATTCTTTATCATATTCTAATATGAAAGAAACACTTTTTTTGTAACGATTGCCTTTGTTTACTATTTTATCTTTATTATTTTCAAGTGTAACTTCGGGGTAAGATGTATCAAAAATTAAATAATAGGAATTGAAGGCATTTAAATCTTTCATGTTATAGAAACTATTTTTGATGTTTACTACTTTGCCATTTAATCCCGGAGTTATATACTTATCAGTAATTTCTGCATTTACAAATGCTTCATTAAACTCTCCTTCTTCACTCTTAATCTTTTGATAAATTTCACTATTTTCAAGTGTTAAATTAGCTATTTTTTCTGTGTAAATAAAACTAAAGGCTGCAATAGCAAGAATGCCAATATTTCGAAAATGTTTCAATTTAAAATCACCTTAGTTAAGTATATGCCTTTGAAAAAAGAAGATGTTAGAAACATTCAATGATTGCATCATCTTCATCTGAAACTTCACGAAGTCCACGATTTTTATTTGATGATGCTATAAATGATATTCTTTCTGCAATTATTTCTGTGATATATTTTGTTTCATTTTGATCATTTACATAACTACTATTTTGTACACGACCTTTGATGCCAATTGTATCTCCAGTATGGCAATAATCTTTTGTGGCTGATGCCATACCATTCCAAAGAACACATCTGATAAAATCTGTTTCATATTTTCCTTCAGAATTTTTAAAACCTCTAGTTACAGCAATATTTATTATAGTTCTTTTTTTACCAGTTTCCGTTATTTCATATTCAGGGTCTTGAGATAATCTTCCAACTAATATTACTTGATTCATTAATTTTACCTCCTTTCAAGTCCACTTTATCATTTTTTATTTTTATTTCAAAATTAGAAATTTATTAATTTTTATAAGATTAATTATAAAATTTGGTTAAAAATTACCTATTTTTTTGTTTTTTTTAAATTAAATTTAATAATTATTAAAAAATAGATATTGTAATTTTTATTAATATTTGATAAACTTAATACTAGAAAATAGGAGTGTTGATTTAACATGAGTGACATTATAAATAATGAAAATGTTGTGAGCTATAATGATATGATACTAAGAAACTATCAAAAAACATACCCAAATTTAGCTGAATTTTCTTATGATATCCCAACTGATAGTTTGGTGTATGAAGGAAATTACGTTAAGCTTTCCGGTTATGGTTTAAGTAGAATTGATCCTGTATTTTTTAATATGAATCCTGAAGATATTTTTATTTATTTTAAAGATGGATTTTATCAAACTGGGAATAAAAATGCTCAAATTGAGGAATATTTTAATCAACTTATAATAACTGAAGATGAAGAAGAAACTATAAAAAAATATGTTAGTCAATATATTGATAAATTAAATATTTATGCTAGAAATGCACAATTTTTTGATAAATATTATCAAAACGAAAGTGTTAGGATGTTTATAACAGATTTTATGGCTACTAAGAAAATTATTGAAGAAGCTAGAAGACTTGCAAATCCAAATGCTTATAACGCTTATCAAATGGTTTCTAATGCATATAATGATGAGATGACTAGTATGAATCAACAACAATCAAATACAATGGGAAAAGAAATGACTTTAACACGAACAAAACCTGAATTTGGTGGTTATAGTGAATTTGATAAAAATGTAGATTATTTAAATGAGCTTAATAAAAAAGATAGAATGGGAATGGCTGGATATACAAGTTTAATTTTAATAATTACTTCTGCGATTACATTTGGAATGTATCTAGCGTTAAAATTAATTGGTTAAAAAAATTGGTGAATTTGTATCACCAATTTTTTATTTTACATTACCAAATCTTCTATCTCTTTTTTCGTATTCTTCAATTGCTTCTTCCAAACATTTTGGAGTAAAGTCAGGAAAATATACTTTTGGAAAGTACATTTCAGCATAAGATATTTGCCATAGCATAAAGTTGCTAACTCTATTTTCACCACTTGTGCGAATTAAAAAGTCAACATCTGGTAAGTCATTATATAAGTATTTTTTAAATAATTCTTCATTTATATCATTAATATTTAATTTATTTTCTAAAACAGCTGTTGCTATTTTTTTAGTAGCATCAACTATTTCTTGTCTGCCTCCATAACTTAAGCAAAAGTTAACAACTAAGCCAGTATTATCTTTAGTGGCTTCTTCAAGTTCATCTATGGCTTTTACAATTTCTGGTTTTAAAAACTCTTTTTGAGATGAAAATAAAACTTTAATATTTGCATCTTTATATTTTTCTTTGCATTTTTTGAACCATTTCATAAAAAGTTCCATTAAATAATTTACTTCTTCTGGACTTCTACTAAAATTTTCTGTTGAAAAAACGTATAAACTTAAATAATTTGCTATATTTTCTTTACTTATATACAAAATTATTTTTTCAAGAGTTTCTGCTCCAGCTTTATGCCCTTCGCTTCTACTTTTTCCTTTTTCTTTTGCCCATCTGCCATTACCATCAACTATAATACCAATGTGATTTACCTTTGTCATTTACGTCTTCTCCTTCTTTTTCTTTTCTTATTTTTCAAAATAAATATAATTAATATTATTAAAGTTATTAAAATAATTAAACATAGTTCTAATGGATAATATTTAATATTTTCTTCAAGGTAGACAATACTTGTTTCAAGTAATTTTTCGCCTTCATAAATTTTTATTGTTCCAAGTATTGCACCTTTTTTAGTTTTATAAGATATCTCATCTACACCTTCGTAAACATAATTTACTTTAGTATCATTTTTTAAATATAACGATATATTTTCAGAACCTGTTATTTTATATGATTTGTTATTACTTAATTTGATAGGTATTTCTTTAATAAATGTATCATCATCTAAAATACTTTGATAACTGTAATTTTCATCATAATAATTATAAATATTTATTGTATCTTTAACTGCATTATATGGATATTCTGTACTTGATTTTATTACTACAAGTAAATAATTTACATCATGAAGATTTGTTATTGAAGCAAGACAGCGACCTGCTTCTTTAGTAAATCCACTTTTTGCACCATCTATTTTATTCGTCTGTAAAATATTATCATAGTTACTTATTGTACTTTTTAAATTTAAACCATTTGTTGTTTTATAACTTTTAGTTGTAAATACTCTTTTAAAGGTTTCATTTTTTAAAGCATATTTTAAAAGTTTAGCTATATCACTTGCTGTTGAATAATTATTTTCATCATCTTTGCCAATTGGATTTGAAAATTTAGTATTATTTAATCCTATTTTTTTGGCTGTTTCATTCATTTTACTTATGAATTTTTCATAACCTAATGTATTATTTACTGCAGCGTTAACAGCATCTGCACCACTTGGAAGTAAAATACCATAAAGTAAATCTTCATATGTTACTTTATCTCCGACTTTAAAACCGGCTTTTGAATACTCTGTTGTGCCTTCGAAATCTTTTTCTGTAATAGTTATTTCTTTAGTTAAATCACTTGTATTTTCGATTGTTACTAAAGCTGTCATCATCTTTGTTAAACTAGCTATTTCAACTATTTCATCTGCATTTTTACTATATAATACCTTATCATCATTCATGTTGTATAAAATTACATTTTCACCAGTAATAGAAAATTCTTCGGCATATACAGGATAGATAAAGAAAAAGAGGCTTAGAAGAAAAATACTAACTTTCTTCATTATATAGCCTCATAAGTTGTGCCTTCGCGAGTATCTTTTAATACAATTCCTTTTGCAAGTAATTCAGCTCTGATACTATCAGCAAGTTCGTAATTTTTGTTCTTTTTAGCTTCATTACGTTCATTTATTTTTTTGATAATTTCTTCTTCATTATCAATTTTCTTTATGTCTTGTTTTAATAAATCTAGGCTTAGTACGCTATCAAATTCACCAACTAATTTGTATTTTGTGCCTTCATTTACATCACTTTTTAGTAAATCATGTAAAACTGTTATAGCATTTGCTGTGTTTAAATCATCTTCTAGGCATGACACAAATTTGTCTTTCCAAGTTTTATAATCTTCTTCATTAATGTTATTATCAAATTTTAGACTTGATGTTTTACTACGTAATTTTTTATATGCATTTTCTGCACCATCTAGCGAACTATATGAAAATGTTAATTGACGACGATAATGACTTAAAAGACACATATATCTAAAACTTAGTGGATCATAACCTTTTTCTTTTAGTACTTGAACCGTTAAAATTGCTCCATGACTTTTACTCATTTTGCCAGTTTCATCATTTAAATGTTCATTGTGGAACCAATAATTACACCATTTATGTCCAAGATAACTTTCACTTTGGGCAATTTCATTTGTGTGATGTGGAAATATGTTATCTACTCCACCACCATGAATGTCTAAGTATTCTCCTAAGTATTTGATGCTTATACCAGTACATTCTATATGCCAACCAGGATATCCTAGTCCCCATGGACTTTCCCATTTTAAATCTTGTTCATCAAATTTAGATTTAGTAAACCAAAGAACAAAATCATTTTGATTTTTCTTAGAAGAATCTTCTTCAACACCTTCACGAACTCCAACAACCATTTCATCAGCTTTATGGTTTGTAAGCTTGTAGTAATCATCTAATTTTGATGTATCAAAATATATATTTCCTCCGCTTTTATAAGCATAACCTTTAGCAAGTAAACTTTCTATTATTTTAATATATTCATTTATATTAGCTGTGGCAGGACTTACTACATCTGGAACTCTATTGTTTAAATCTTCAAAATCTTTAAAGAATGCATCAGTATAAAATCTAGCAATATCCATTACTGTTTTATGTTCTTTTTTGGCACTACTTACCATTTTGTCATCACCAGAGTCTGAGTCACTTGTTAAATGACCAACATCAGTAATGTTCATAACTCGTTTAACATCATAGCCAAGATATCTTAAAGTTTTATCTAAAATATCATGACCAATGTAATTTCTCATGTTTCCTATGTGAGCATAATGATATACTGTTGGTCCACATGTATATAATCCGACTTTACCTTCTTGCCATGGCACGAATTCTTCAATTTTTCTTGTAAGTGTATTATATATTTTCATTTTTTCTCCTTTTATTTTTCTTCATATAATAATTTTAAAGTAATTTCATCACTATTAGTATCATATTTTATCAGTTTTATTTTGTATTTTGTTTTATTAATTTCAATCTCATCATTATTGATACTACTTAATTCTACTGTATCAATGTAAGGATTATGTATAACTATTAATTTAGCTAGTTTTTCTCCTTCTCTTTCACAATCTTCCCCTTTGCATCTATTGTCACTTACTTTGGAGTATTTTAAATAGATATCATCCTCTATGTTAGCAAAATCTTTAACTTTCATTGTAAATTCTTGATTTCTATGAGTATAAATATTTTCACCTTCATTAAAGAAAAGATATATATAAACTCCGATGACAATAAATACTATTGGTATAACAAGCCAACCTATTCTTTTTTTCATTTTGTTAACCTATTTAATATTTCTTCTTTGCCTATTAAGTATAGAGTATCTGCTAGTTCTGGTCCGTGCATAATACCACTTGCAGCTATTCTTATTGGCATGTATAACATTTTGCCTTTTACTCCAGCTTTTTCCTTAACATTGTTTATAACATTTGATAGAGTTTCAACTGTCCAATCAGTTGTATTTTCAATTTCTTCTTTGAAAACTTCAACAACATGAGGTATTACTTCATCACTTTTCATAAATTCTGCTGCGTCTTCATTTATTTCAAAGTTACTATCGAAGAAGGATGCTGTTACTTCATTAATTTCTGCTCCATAATCAATATGATTTTTATAAACAAGTAATAATTTGTTAATCCAATCTTCAGTTTTACCTTCCGTATTGTTTGTAAAATATTTTTTAATCCAAGTTAAATATTCTTCATCACTTAGATTATTTATATAATGATGGTTAAACCATTTTAGTTTTTTAACATCATACTGACTTGATGATTTGCTTATTCTGTTTTCATTAAAGTTTGCAATAAGTTCTTCCATTGTGAATACTTCTTGGTTGCTTTCTGGACTCCATCCAAGTAATGCTAGATAGTTTACTACAGCACTTGGTAAATATCCCTCATTGTAAAGATCCATGAACGATGCATCACCATTACGTTTAGATAATTTATTGCCATCTTCACCTAGAACCATAGCAACATGAATATATGTTGGTTTTTCCCAGCCATATGCTTCATATAGTAAATTGTATTTAGCTGTTTGGTCTAGATATTCTTTACCACGAATTACATGAGTTATTTCCATTAAATGGTCATCAATTACATTAGCAAAATTGTATGTTGGAAAGCCATCACTTTTAAGTAGTATTTGGTCATCTAAGATGCTATTATCAATTTTAATTTTGCCATATACGACATCTTCAACTATAGTTTGTCCAGTTTTAGGCATTTTTTGTCTAATTACATAAGGAACTCCATTTTTTAAATTTTCTTCAATCTTTTCCTTACTTAGTCTAGAACATCTGCCATCATACAAAAATGGTTTATGTCTAGCATCTGCTTTTTCACGCATTGCTGTTAGTTCTTCTTCAGAACAAAAACAATAATAAGCTTTACCCATTTCTACAAGTTTTAAAGCATATTCTTTATAAATAGCTTTTCTCTTACTTTGAATGTATGGACCATAACCTTTTTCATTATTTGGTCCTTCATCTATTTTAAAGCCGCATAAATCTAAAGTATTGTAAATAAAATCTACTGCGCCTTCAACTTCACGTTCTTGATCTGTATCTTCAATTCTTAATATAAAATCTCCATTATATTTTTTAGCTAATAAATATTCAAATATTGCTGTTCTTAAATTTCCTATGTGCATGTATCCAGTTGGACTTGGTGCATAACGTGTTCTTACTTTCATAAATAATTCTCCTTCTTAATTTTCAAAAAAACTTTTTATTAATTCTAATATGTTATTAAATTCTTCGTCGCTACATCGCTCTATAAACTCAATGTTTCGCTCAGCATAATCAATGCTTCTGATGTGCTCACACAAAACTGACCCCTTTATTTTTTTTAAACCAGTAAGCTCATAATGAGTTGGAAAGCCTTTAGTATTTGTTGTAATTGGACAAACTATTGCCATATTCGTAAACTGATTAAATAATCTACTACTTATTACCAAGGCTGGTCTTTCTCCTTTTTGTTCATGCCCTTTTATAGGGTTAAAATTAATATATACGATATCTCTTTCTTGTGGAATATATTTTACCATAACTCTTTTCCCCTCGCTTCGTCCCATGTAAAGTCTTCTACTTTTTCAGGCCCTTTGTATTTTTTAATTCTTGATTTTAGTGTTTCTGGCTTTCTAAGAGCTTTAGTAACAATGATTTGTTCCCCCTCTCTTGTAATGTTTACTGCATCTCCTGATTTTAAATTTAAAGCCTCTAAATAAACTTTGGGTATTCTTATTCCATTAGAATTTCCCCATTTTTGTACTTTATATGCCATAACTTATCCCTCCATCTCTAATATATACATAGTCTATATCAAAGTCAAGTAAAATTTGTTAATTTGTGAAAAAAATTTTATTCAAAAGCTTTTATATAACTTATTTCAGGAAAATTAGTAGTTAAGACTTTTTTTAGATAATTCATTTTGTTATTTAAGTTTGGATATTCTTCATAATTTTTACATGAACAAATACTTTCAAAAAGACGTGCTCTATCTTCCCCTTCATTCGTTCTAGCATAGTTATCCACAAAATATATTTCATCTTTAAATTTACCAGTTCCTAAAACATCTTTATATAGTACATTTGGATAATATACATTTTGATATGTAAAATATTCTGGGTTCAAATTATTCCAGTCATATGAAAAATCTTTAAGTTTAAGATAAGCATCTATAATATGCATAGTTTCATGTGCTAGTATATTAAGTAAATTATCTTTGGAATTAAGTTTAATTATTATTACATATTCACTATTTTTAACAAATGATAAACCAACTACATCTGTTTGACTACTTTCCAGTTCTCCACCAGTTATGTCATAAGCAAAATATATATTTAAGCCTTTCATATCATACTCATAAAATCTTTGAAAAAATTCTTTGTTAAAAATAAGAAGATAATCTTCAAGATAACTTAAAGCATCTATAATATCATTATAGTTATTTACTTCAGTTATGTTGTAGTCTTTATGCATGATATTAACACTTTCTTTTAGATTTACATTTATACCATAATTTTCTTTTATTTCTGTAACTTTATTGCTTATATAATTATTTTCAAATAAATTGTCTTTATTTATACTTTCTTCAATATCAAAAACATCATAAACATATATCGTTTTATCTGTTAACACATATAGTTTATTTTCATAAACTTTAATGCTTTTGACATTTTCTTTAACCTTATATATATCTATTCTGGTGGTTTTACTTTTTTCATATAGATTATAAACATCTATTTCTTTGTTTTCTAATACATATAAATTGTATTCATTTTTACTTAGGTGTACTATTTTACTTGTTAAATTTTCAGTAGGGCTTTTGAATTCCTTGTAATCATTATTTGTATTATATATTTTTATTTTATCATTACTATATGTAAATACTCCTTTTTCAAAAATATCATAATTTTTAATGTTTTCTTCTTTTAAAATAGTTTCTTTGTATAAATTTATTTTTTCTGTAATACTATCTTTTCTTATAAGTAAACATTTTAAATTACAAATGCTGTCAATTACTTCAGAATATTCATTAAAATTATTTTCATATATACTAGATTTTACTGTATAGTCATTTTCAGTGATTAGCTCTCTTTCTTCTAGAAGCTCTAGGTATATATTATATACACTTATTTTACTTTCATCTTTACAAACTATATACGGATTGTTATTATCATTTTTTAAGTTACAAGACATATTAATATTTTTACTATAAATATTTTCTTTTTTACTTATAGTATCTATTTCTTTAAGTAAATAGTCATTATTATTTTCGTATAATAAGTACATTTTATTATTGTTTATTTCACTATTTATAAAGATATAATTATCTATATATAAAGGATAGGCTTCGAAGGAATAAATACTTTTGGTGACATCATCAGAATTATAATCTTCGTACATTTTAAATCCAAGCATGACAAGAAGCATTATTATTAAAAGTAAAAGCAATGTAAGAGTAGTATTTTTCTTCATACAGGTCAACTCCATGTAAATATATTTTACCATAAAATTTATATAAAAGCTTGTTATTTTAACTAAAAAAGAAGAATTTTATTTCAATTCTTCTTTTAATCTTTCAACTTCATCAAGTGATAATTTGGTAACTCTACAAATTAAATTTACATCACAATTTTCTTGAAGCATTTCTTTGGCTGTTTGCTCAACACCAAGCTTATAGCCTTTTTTAACTCCACGTTCTAAACCATCTTCAAAAGCTTCTTCTTTTTCATTACCATCAAATATAACATCTCTATTATATCTAAGTAGATTATCAAAGTCATCTGAATTATTTTTTACTTCACGTATTATTTTAGCCATAAAATCATCACCATCATATACCTTTTTTATTAATCTTTCATCATCACTGATTAAAAGATATAATAATTTTTCTAAAGACTCATCGTCTTTCATAATTTTAGTATAATCCATATCAAGAATTTTTGCAAGATTTATGTCGTAGATTTCAAAAAATGAGTGTATTTCTTCATATGTTTTATCATCTAAAAGTCTACTTCTAACTATAAATCTATCATCATTTGTAACACTATATGTGTTTAGATTTATTTGGTAAACCTTCTTAAACTTCTTACTATAATCTTCAGCATTTCGAGTCTGCCTTAAAACTAAATGACAAATATACATATTGTTCTTACGTTCATTTTTTCTGCTTCTTACACTATTTACTTCAACATTTACAAGCATTTCATTACTTTCTAATGCTACATCAACTTCACTATTTACAGAATTTTCATTTACACTAACATCTGGATGAATTAAAGAAAATGTTACATCTTCTTCAGAAATATCTAAAACTTTACATACAATTTTACTTAAATATTTAAGCCCATCTTCAGTTGAGGTGAATATCTTTTTGACAATACTATCTCTGGCATTGATTTTCTTGATTTCTAATCTTTGCATAAGTGGAAACCTCCTTTCTTGCCAAGCTATTATACACACCTTTTTACCACTTTCAAGGCTTTCGACAAAACCTCTCATGGTTCGACACACCATTTTGCATGAATTAACTTTTCTTTACATTTTTGAGTTACAAAATATGTAAAAACTTTACAAAAGTAGATAAAAAATTTATTACGTCGCATAGCAATTTTTATCAAAGAAAAATAAGAATTTTCATCTTATTTCATATTTGTTATTACTCTAGCCCCATCTGCTGCTGCTGTTACTAGTTGATATGTATCTTTATTAATGATATCGCCGATAGCATATACTCCATTTATTTCTGTTTCTAATTTTTCATTTACTTTTACATAACCATTTTCATCAAGTATTTCTTTTGGTATAAAATCTGTTACGGGTCTATATCCGACATAGATAAATACACCCTTAACATTTAATGTGGTACCATTATCTAGAGTTATACTGGATAATTTGTTATTTTCTTCATTCATACTTTCGATATTAGCATTGTAAATTATTTCTATCTTAGGATTTTTCTTTATATTTTCTACAAGAATTTCTTCTCCACGAAAATCATCTCTTCGATTGATAATATAAATATGGCCAACGATATTTGCTAGATATAACGCTTCTTGAAGAGCACTATTGCCAGTACCTACGATTGCTATATTCTCATTTTTGTAAAAGAATGCATCACATACTGCACATGTCGACAATCCTTTTCCAAGTAAAGATTTTTCATTATCTAAGCCTAAATATTTTGGTTTTCTTCCCATTGCTAATATTACTCTTTTAGCCTCATATGTATTGTTTTCGGTTATTACTTTTTTAGTTTCTTCGTTTAATTCTAAACTCTTTACTTCTTCCAAAACATACGGAATATCTAAATGTTCTACTTGTTTTTCAAGAATTTCAGCAAAATCTGGGCCAGTTATTTCAGGAACTCCTGGATAATTACTAACTTTATCTATGTTATTCAAAAGGCCTCCGGGCATACCTTTATCAATAAGTAATACCTTTTTATTACTGCGTTTAGCATAAATACCTGCAGTTATACCACTTATACCCATGCCAATTATAATTATATCGTACATAAAATTCCTCCTTAGAACCTTATTACCTCATTTTCATCTTGATCATATAAATCTTCATATCGACCTTTTCTACCAGTAATCATAATAATTATTAATCCTATAAAAATCATTATTACAGATACTATTTGTGCCATTTTGAAACCACCTAACATTAAAGAGTCAGTTCGCATTGACTCAATTATAAAGCGACCTAGTCCGTACCACATTAAATATAACGCAAATGGTTGACCAACTTTGGTAATCTTTAATCTTCTTATTATAAGAAGTAGTAAAAGTCCTACTAGACACCAAATTGATTCATATAAAAATGTTGGGGTATAGTATATTCCATCAATATTCATACCATTTATAATAAATTCTGGAATATGTAAATTTTGTAGATGGGCTAGTGTTGTTGCAGGTCCATGAGCTTCACCATTAAAGAAATTTCCCCATCTACCTATTGCTTGTGCAAGAAGCATAGCTGGGGCTAAAAAGTCAAACATTCTGATACTTCTTACTTTATATTTCTTACAATATAATAGAATAACCAAAACTCCAGCAATTATACCTCCATGAATAGCAAGTCCACCTTCCCAGATTTTACAAGCTTCCCAAAAACTATCATATAATTCCAAATTGAATAATACATAATATGCTCTAGCCCCGATAATACCAAATATTATGGCCCAGAATATCATGTTAAAAACAAATTCAGTTGGATATTTGTATCTTTTGGCTTCTTTTAAAACCATTGTTATACCAATCATAGCTGCAACTATTATTAAGGCTGAATACCATTCTAATTTAAAATTGCCAATTTCAAAAATATATTTATTCATAAATTCACTCTCCATTAATATTGTAACAAATTTTTTTAAATTTATCTATTATTAATATCGTATTTATAATTTTATGTAAAATTTTACATTTTAAAGTTGTTTCTTATTAATAAAACTTTATTCTAGAAAAAACACTACACATTTTAATAGAAGTGTAGTGCTTAATAAAAATATCATATTTTAGAAAATTTCATTACTATAGTATTTTGGCTAAAAATTCACCTGTATATGAACCCTTGCATTTTGCAACTTGTTCTGGAGTTCCTGTTGCAATGATTTTTCCTCCATATTTACCACCATCTGGGCCTAAATCTATAATGTGATCTGCCACTTTTATAACATCTAGGTTGTGTTCAATTACTATAACTGTATCTCCGTTATCCACAATTCTATTTAGGATAACTAATAGTTTTTTGATATCATCAGAATGAAGTCCTGTTGTTGGTTCATCAAGTATAAATATTGATTTTCCTGTTGCTTTTTTTTGAAGTTCTTTTGCAAGCTTTACACGACCGGCTTCCCCACCTGATAATGTAGGTGCTGATTGTCCTAATTTAATGTATGAAAGTCCAACATCCATCATTACTTTTAATTTATTGTAAATTTTCGGAACATTTTCAAAAAATTCTAGTGCTTCACTTACTCTCATATCTAAAACTTCACTTATGTTTTTGCCTTTATACTTTATTTCCAGAGTTTCTCTATTATATCTTTTACCTTTACATACATCACATGGAACATAAACATCTGCTAGGAAATGCATTTCAATTTTTTTAACACCGTCTCCCCAACAATTTTCACATCTTCCGCCTTTTACATTAAATGAGAAACGTCCTTTGTCATAGCCTCGCATTTTGGCTTCTTTTGTTTGAGAAAATAAATCTCTAATATCATCAAATACTCCAACGTAGGTTGCTGGATTACTTCTTGGGGTTCTACCTATAGCATCTTGAGTTATTTGAATTACTTTATCAATATTTTCAAGACCAGTTATTTCTTTACATGCTCCAGGAACTACTTTGCTTTTATAAATTTCTGATGCTAGTTTTTTATATAATACCTCATTGATGAGTGAAGATTTACCTGAACCTGATACACCAGTTACAACAACTAATTTATTAAGAGGAATATCTACATTTACATTTTTCAAATTATTTTCTTTGGCACCTTTAATACTAATTTTTAAACCATTACCTTTTCTTCGTTTTTCTGGAACTTCTATTTTTAACTCTCCGCTTAGATATTTTCCTGTTAAACTATTTGGATTTTTCATAACTTCTTCAGGTGTTCCTGCTGCCATAATTTGTCCACCATATTCACCTGCGCCAGGTCCTACATCTACTAAATAGTCTGATGCTAGCATAGTATCTGTATCATGCTCAACAACAATTAGTGAATTACCTAAGTCACGCATTTCTTTTAATGAATTAATTAAACGTTCATTATCTTTTTGATGTAGCCCTATACTTGGTTCATCAAGAACATATAAAACACCAGATAATTTTGAACCAATTTGAGTGGCAAGTCTTATTCTTTGTGCTTCCCCACCAGATAATGTTCCTGCACTTCTTGTTAAAGTTAAATATGATAAACCAACGTTATTTAAAAACTCTAGTCTAGAAATTATTTCTTTTAATATAAGGTTACTTATTTCTTTTTCTTCGTTATTTAGTTTTAACTTTTTAACAAAATCAAGTAAGTCACTTATAGACATATCACACATATCAAAAATATTCTTATCATTAATATATATAGATAATACTGATTTTTGTAATCTTTTTCCTTTACAAACTGGACACTCTGTTTCAATCATATACCCTTGAAGCCATTCCCTGATCCATCCACTTTTTGTTTCAACATATCTTCTTTCTAGTGTTGGAATTACACCTTCATATGTACCTTTTGTATTTCTGGTACTACCATTTTTGGATACATATTTAAATTCAAGAATTTCATTTGTACCATATAATATATAGTTTAATTTTTCTTCAGGAATGTCTTTTACAGGTGCAAACATATTGATATCATACCTTTTACATACTGTTTCTATTTGTGTAAAGTACATATTTGAATCCATACTTAAAGCAGATATGGCACCTTCCACTAAAGATTTATTAGGATCTGGTATTAGTAAATCTTTACTGATATGAAGCTTTGTACCTAAGCCTTTACATTCTTCACAAGCTCCGTATGGGGCATTAAATGAAAATAATCTTGGTTCTAGTTCTGGTATTGAATAATTACATATTTCACAAGCATATTTTTCACTCATGAATATTTCTTCATCATCAACTAGTAATACTACTTTACCATCAGCTTTCTTGGTGCTTGTTTCTACGGCTTCAAATATTCTGCTATATTCTTCATTATCTACAGTAATTTTATCTATTATAATATCTATATTGTCTTTAATATTTTTTTCTAGAGTTATTTCTTCATTTAAACTCATATTTTTGCCATTTACGCGAACACGTGTAAAACCTTCTTTACGAAGTTCATCAAATAAATCTTTATGTGTTCCCTTTTCGCCATGAACTACAGGTGCTAATATAGTAACTGTTTTTCCTTTGTATTCCATTACTTTATTAGTCATTTCTTCAATACTTTGACTTTTAATTGGTGTATGATGTGTTGGACAGTAAGGTCTACCAATTCTAGCAAATAAAAGACGTAAATAATCATAGATTTCAGTTATAGTACCTACAGTTGAACGTGGATTTTTGTTTGTAGATTTTTGGTCAATTGATATTGATGGTGATAATCCTTCAATAGAGTCTACATCTGGTTTTTCATTTACACCAATAAATTGACGGGCATAAGCAGATAAACTTTCTACATATCTTCGTTGTCCTTCCGCATAAATAGTATCGAATGCTAAACTACTTTTTCCTGAACCTGATACTCCGGTCATAACAACTAACTTATTTTTAGGAATTTCTAAATCTACATTTTTTAAATTGTTTTCTCTAGCTCCTTTTATTATTATTTTATCATTATTCATAAGTAAACACCTCTTTTTCATATTTTGACACAAAAAGATAATTTTCATGCAGAAATAATATATCACAAACATATATTTGTAGTCAAGTAATATTCTTTCAAAATATACTTTTTAAGAAAGATATTTAATATTAGTTTTTCAAAAGTATATAATTATTGTAAATACCACAATTTTTATTGCATAAAATTTGACAAAATGAATATTTTATGGTAAAATAATGGCGACTTAAAGGAAAAGAGGATTTTCCAAATGAAGGGGGTACGTTATATGTACGAAGATGGAAAGAAAAGTTTAAGTTTAAATTGGGGATCACTTGCAATTAAACTTGTGATTCTTGCAGTTATTGTGTTTATAGCTGGTTGGATATTTGTTAAAGTAACCGGCAATAGTTCAACTAAATCTAGTAACACATTAGCTGATAGTAATAGTAAATATATTAATAATATAAACACTATGAAAACTGCAGCATTTGAATATTTCACAAAATCAAAATTACCTGAAAAAGTTGGTGCAACTGAAAAAGTAACACTAGCACAAATGATTAACCAAAAGTTATTAATCGATTTTACTAACGATGGTAAAACTTGTGATAATAATTCAAGTTACATTCAAACTACTAAAACTGCTGATGGTAATTATGCATTAAAAGTTAGTTTAACTTGTGGAAAACAATCAGACTTTATTGTTACTACTATTGAAAAGACTTCATGTGATAATGGAACTTGTACAGTAGATAATACAAAAACTAATACTGATGTTGTTGATAATAACAATAACAACAATAATAACTCTAATAATACAAATTCTAATACAAATAAGAATAATAGTAATACTAACAATAATACAAATAGTAACAATAGTTCAAATAATACTAATACTAGTAAAGGAAATAGTTCAAGCACTAGTACAAGTACTAAAACAACAGTTACTACTAAGGTTACAATAAAAATAACTTGTTCAAATGGTTGTTGTCAAACAAATTGCAACAATAACAATAATAATAACAATAACAATAATAATAATAATAATAACGATAACAACAAACCTAATCCTACACCTACCAAGGTTAGATATTATAAATATGTAAAATATAGTGATTGGGAAAACGGTTACTCTAATGCTTCTAATGCTGAAAATAAAAAACAATTGGTAGAAACTAATAATTATTGTAAAGAATATGAAAAAACTTATTATTCAACTGGATATGTTACTGATACTACTAAAGTTGGTAAATATAACTATGAAGTTCAATTCCTAGATTTACCTAGTGATGTTAATAGTGTTGCTATTGTAGGCAATAGTAAATCTTATTTCAGTAATTCAAATACTGACTATCAAGCTTATATTAACAATCGTGGTAACCTATATATGACTGGTAATACTGGAAAATATAATGTTGCAATAAATAATGCATCAACATTTAGAAATACTTCATTAAAGAAAAATAACTTTACATTTGAAGTTTCTGGAGCTTATTATAATAGAGCTGAAGGAAATTATGCTACAACAATTACAATTAATTATAAAAATTTAAATGGTGTATCACCATATTATGCTAGCAATTTAAGTCAAAATGTATATTTTGTACCATTGAAATTTGATGTTAGTTATACAAGAGAAAGCAAATGTAAATGGGATTTAGCTTCTAATGCATCTAAGTATGAAGACTATGCTATTATAGATACTGACACTGAATATACTTGGACACATAGAACATTTGAATATAAATGGAGCAAAGAAAAATCACTTGCAGGATATACTTATACTGGAGAATATGAAGATAGAGCTGAATAAGCTCTATTTTTTATGAATTAATTTTAATTTGTTATATCTACACATTTTGTATAATATTATTTAAAATGATATATTGACATTCTGTAATACTTTATCTTTTATCAAATATTTTATAAATAAAAAACAAATGAGAAATAATAATTTCTCATTTGTTAAGTTTAAATTATTAATTTTTTTTAGCCATTATTTTTTATACCTGAACATTTATCACCGGTTGGATTACTTACGCATGCAGCACAATAATCATATTGATTTTTAACCTCACCAAATGCCCCAACCATTTTAAATACTAATCCTACAATAGTTGGAATAAAGAAAATACATACCCCAGCTATAACACGATTTAATAATGTTTTAGCAGCCTTTGATACAGCTTTGTCATCACTTGATATTACAGCTTTTCCTAAGTCTACCATTCCAAAAACAATC
This sequence comes from uncultured Mycoplasmatota bacterium, assembly GCA_900551525.1. Lineage (GTDB taxonomy): Bacteria > Bacillota_I > Bacilli_A > RF39 > UBA660 > Onthocola_B. The sequence goes on along the minus strand of URWD01000002.1, from coordinate 21,033 downwards.
AATAGTACTGGAATAACAACTTTGAATACTAACATAAACATTCCAAGAGTATACCAAACTGAACCAGCATCTTCACAAAAATTCATAAAACTTTCCTCCTTCTGTATATATTTATTTTACCCTAATTTTACATTAAAGTCAATTATTTTTTGTATATATTGCCTTCATACGATGCATCACAATTGTTATACGGATCTGTAATGCAGTTTATACAATTTATATAGTCATTTTTTATTTCATCACTTATAATGCCAATCATAGAAAATAACACTTTTATAATAACTGGTATGAAAAAAATGCATATTCCAGCTACTATTCTTTTTAATAGCTTGGTACTAGCTGTTTTTATTGATTTATCATCACTTGAAATTACTGCTTTTCCTAAATCTATGCTTCCTAATACTATAATAGCTATTGGTATTAATATCTTTAAAATGAATAATAATTTACCAATAAATAACCATACACTTGCAGTCTTATAACAAAAATTCATATTCCATTACCTCCCTATTTGAATATACTAAATATTCCTGAACTTCCATTTGCATCAATTCTACTAAAACCTAAGGCTGTTAAAAAAGCATTAACTACCATTTGATCATCTAACTTATCATCTAAACAAGGCATATTGAAAAAAACTTTACTTCCACTTTCTTTTTCAAAGTCTTGTACATCTTTTGTGTCAAGTACACTTCTGTTAAGAACTATCTTTTTTTCATTTAATTTAGTAAATATAGCATTGTCTTCTCTAATTAACTTATTTAATTTAATAAGACCTGGTTCAATTAAATAAATTATATCATGACAGTACTCAGATACGTTTCCATCATTTAAATCAACTAAAATTATATCATAATTGGTATTATTACTTAAAAAATCATTAAAACCTAAACTTGATACACTTTCAAGTGTATTATCATTAAAATATATAAAGTCATTTTTATCTATTTCTACAGCTTTAACATTATATGCCTTTTCTAAGTGTAATTTAAGCAAATATATTAGTGTTGTTGCACCAGCATGTTCTGTAATGTTTTTAAAGCCAATAATCTTTTGCCCCATTTTACCACGAGTATTATCAACAGATCTTTCATTTAATACTGGTTTCTTAAATCCACTTATATTATGATAGTTTGCTACATCTTTGTATTGATTGGGATTATCTATTAGGTATTTTACTGTATTTATATCACTGGTGAAATTGTATATTCCCATAGATATTAATTGTGATATATATACTGGAGAATTAACTTTTTCTGAATCATCTAGTAATAAAATAACTTTAGACATATCAAAATTTACAGATAAATTTTGCATTACTGTTATTTCTTCATAACCTTTTATTGCTGTTATGTCTATAATCATTTTATTAAAGTAAAAACTTTGAAATTGACTTACTAATTCTTCTACTGTAAATTCTCCATTTATACTTTTAATTACATCAATATTTAAACTTGATAATAATGATTGATATTTATTTGATACTATTACATTCATATTAATACTCCTCTATTTGATCTTCTGCACCTATAAAAGTCTTTGTTGTTCCATCTATTTCATAGTTTGCTATACTACCTATAACAGGTAAATTAAATCTAAAAAAAACTTTTACATCATAATATACTAAATTATTTTTATAACTTTTTTTAAAGCAATATAAATATCTGTTATCACTTTTTGATAACTCAAATTCTCCATCTATATTTGTTGCTCCCATCCAGTTTTCTGGACATTTACCAGTATTGGTATATCCTTTATTATATATGTAGTCATTTATTAGCTCAGCTGATGTTGGTGTTACACCTTCATATTTTTCAATAATATTAAGCATACGATTCTTTATTGTATAAGCTTTATTATAACTTAAAACTAAAGTTAGAAAACAAGCAAATATTAGAATGAAGAAGATAATCATTTGAAATGTCCATGTTGATTCACTTACTGTTTTCATTTAATTTCTCTCCTTATTTTTGGTATATAACTTTTGTTTCAGCTTTAGATTTAAAATTATAAACTTGTTTTACAACTGGTAAATCTAATTGGAAAAATACTACTATTTGATAATATTTGCCTGGCATAAAATCACCTGTTGCAACTTTACCAGTGCCAAAAATATCCGATAGATAATTATCTACACCATCTGTTGCATTTACTTCTTTTATGCATATTGATGCATCTTGATTAGATGAAACAGCAGCTCCAGTTCTATCAAAACCTTGATAATCTTCATCGCATTTTCCAGTTGTACGATATGATGTACTTTCTATTAAATTTATTATTTCTTCATCTAAATTTCCGTCTTCTAAGTAATTTCCCCCATTTGCTTCTAATATATTTACTATTTGGTCTTTAATTCCAAAGGCGTTGGAATTATTTATTGTTAAAGCCATTATTGCTGTAAATAATAGAATAAATAGTATTACTATTTGAAATATATATGTTACACTCATCGATTCTTTCATAATTTCCTCCTAACCTTTGAATGGGCAATAAAAAGTGTTTTCATCTGTTGCACTATTTCTGCATAAACAATGATTTTTTTGACCAGTTTCGTTTTCTATTGTATTTCTTACTTCAGTACTACAATCACATATAGCTTTGCTACATTGTGAATTTTTTTGAAAATTTCCATTAATCATTGGCCATAAAAAGCCGAAAAAAAAGGCTGCCAAGATACCGATCGATATAGAAACTATTATCGTCATATTTAATTCTCCTGTAGCCTCTTTCATTTTTCACCTCTTATGTTTTGTCTTATTCTTCGTCGCCAAAATCTATTTGTGTTCCATCTGCACAAAAACAAGTTCTGTTATTAACATCTACACCACCACGTCCTTGGGCTGTGTCCAATTCTCCGCCTGGACATAGATTTAGGCAAGTATTTCTTGAAAGTCCAGCTTGAATACCAGGCCAGATAAAGAAATAGAAGAAAGCACCAACAGCAGCAATTGCAACTACAGTAACTACAGTCATATTTAATTCTCCAGTAGCTTCTTTCATTTGTTATCCTCCTTTTAATATATTTTTATTATAACTTAATTTCCTTAAAATATCAATTATATTTTAAACTTTTTGTAAATTTATATGTCCATAAGTTGTATAACAGCTAAAACTAGTAATATCATTAATCCTACCCCAGTTGTTATAAGCATACTCATGGTTTTGCCTTCCATTTTTTCTAGTCTATTTTTGTATCTTGTTTCACGAGCTTTTTGTTGAAGTGAAGATATTGATCTTGAAAATGTTAGTATTTGTTCTTGTTTTCTTTCTTGACGTCCTAAACTTAGACGATATAATAAACGCATCATACGCATTGAATCACGTACTGGATACTTTCTAGCAAATTCCATATATGGTTCGATCGTATCATCCCCAGAATTTATAGAGTCAATCATTTCTTGTAATCCATCTTTAAATATTTCTGGTGATTCAGCCATTGATTTACCAATAGCAACTGGTACAGTATAATGTTGAATTAATATTTCTAGGTTTTTTAAATAATGTGGTAACATCGAGTCTATTTCAGACATATGTCGTTGATAATATTTTTTTATATCATTATAAGATGTTTTAAAGATAAACACTCCTAGAACAAATATTAATAATACTTTAACAGCATTTAAATCTTTGATTAAAAAGGCAAATGCTATAGCCATAGTAATTAGAGCATTTTTTATTCTTTTATTAAAGAGAATGTCTGGATTAACATTATTTCCATACTTGGCTCTGACTAGAAAATCCCAATCTTTTTCTTTTAACTTCATAAAAAGCATTTGATTATCACTTATAAGCTGATTAATACTTATTTGACCAGTTATAGTCATTATACCAAATACGATTACAGCGACAATAATAACTTCTATTTGCATTATTCTCCTCCTACATCTTCATTATAGTATTTTTCTCCACTTAACATAAAGAAAGCATTTATAATGACAATAGCATGTAAAATAATTTGTACATACCATATATCTAGTAATTTAATATAATTGTCTTCACCTAACATGAATCTTAAAACTATAACGAGTAAATATAAAATTAAACCGAATCTTAGGAATCTGCCATGGAAATTATTTCTGTCCATTTGGTCACGATATACACCTTCTACTAAGGCATCAATATCAAGTGACATATTTTCTAATGCTTGTCCTGAATCTCTGGCACCTTCTTTGGTTATTTGTAGGAATAATTGATGCATATTTTTTACCATGTAAAATGGGTATTTGCTATTAAAATAAGTTATTGATTCATCTATGGTACCATTTTGATATGACATTTCAATCATCTTTTTGACATCACTAACAACTGGTTCTTCAAGAATCCCTGAATCTCTAACACCTTCAAGAGCTTTAACAAAACTTTGAGTTGTATTAAATTCCATTATAACATTTGTTGTATATGTTTGTATTTGTTCAAATATATATTCACTATACACTCTTTGTAGTCTTAAATAAGCAAGATATGGTATAAATGCTATGGCTACAATTGCATATATTACAGCAATGACAATACTATAAAAGTAAAAATATCCTACTAAAGCTGCTATACCACCAAGAATTATAACTTGTGTTAAATATTGTCTTGGAGTATATTCTTGTCCTAATTCAACTGCTTTTTCTCTTACCATTTTAAATGAGTATGGAGCGTATTTATCATACATATCAGTTGCTTTATTTGTTACATATTTATATACGTTTTCACCAGGATTTCGACGAGCTATTAAAACCACTGTAGCAATTGCTAATAGTATTAACAATTCTGGTAAATAACTTGTTAAATTAACTGTAAACATATTAAACGCTCCTTTCTGTTATAAGCTTTCTATTTCAGCTTCTGAATTTGTGTCATTTTTTGATTTGACAAAATAATCTGGTTTTAATGTTACACCTTGAACACCTAAATAGTCAATTAAATATTTACTTGGGTTATTAAAACTGAACTTGCCATCTAAACTTTTTTTAAAGATAATATTGGATTTTGCTTCGTTATTTTCATCAACATAAAATTCTACGACTTCGATTATTTCACGTTGGAATCTACCTAATTCTTTACTCATGTAACCTTTAACATGAACACCAATTTGAACATATCTGTGAATTGACTTTAAGAATTGGTCTATATCTTGACTGTTTTCTAGCAAACTATATAAACGCATTGGTATGTTTAAAGCTCTATCTGAGTGAATTGTTGATATAATGTTGTGTCCAGATGATATTGAGTTACGTACTGCTGTAACTGCTTCTGCTGAACGAACTTCGGATAGTAAAATCCATCTTGGGTTTTGTCGCATACATGTTACTAGTACATCTGAGTAAGATGCAATATTATTTGTTTTCATAGCAACAATATCACGATGTGGAAATATTTTATCTAAGTGAAGTTCTAGAGTATCTTCAATTGTTATTATTTTTTCATTTTCTTTTGTATGAGCGGCTAAGTATTTAACAAGTTCTGTTTTACCTGATCCAGTTTCCCCACTTACAATAATATTACAGTGTCCTTCAACACAAGTCATTAAAAAGTCATGTAAATCCTCTGTTACATATTTTTCATTTATCAGTTTATCTTTGTTTAGACGGATTTTGGCAGGCGTCTTTCTTATAACGCAACAAATACCATTTGTGGCTATAGATTCATGAACAAAGTTTAAACGAAGTTCTGCAGATTCAGCATCCAAAAATGGATGGGCCATATTAAATGTTTTACCCATAACATTTGAACATTGAAAAGCTAGCTTTTCCATTAAAGCATTATTTATTTCTGGTCTTTCAACCCTATATATACCTTTATCAAGAGTTTTTAGCCAAACTTGACCACCATTAGAATATGATACGTCAGTTATGTTATCTTCTTCTAAAAACTCTTTTAAAGGTCCAAAATCTATTTGTGAAAATACAGCATCATTCACTAGTAACACCCTCTTTTATTCATTATTTGTATTATTATCATTATTTGATTCATTTGTATCTGGTGTAACATTTCTAGCTTGGCTATCGATTAATGTTCTTAAAGCATCATTTGTTATTTCTGTAGTAGCATCTTTATCTGAATTCTTTTTATTAATTGGAACTGGATATAAATCCATACCACTTAAATAACCTATTTTACTTAAATATGAGAACATTTCATCTGTTACTGCAAATACAAGTACTGCTGGAGTTCTTCCGCTTGATACATCAAAAACATTTTGTCCTTTTGAATCTTTAACACTAAGAACTTCAATATTTGTTATAAATTCTTCGTATACATATTTGCCTTCATTCTTAGTTTTAAGCCATAAATCTATTTTATCACCAGGATATATTGAGTTAGCATATGTTGAAGCATTGTCTACTTTTAGCCAGTAAAGTCTATAACCTTCTGGGACTGTTTCCAAATCTCTTTCAATTAATTTATCTTTTGTTACAACTTGACTTTTGTAAAACATTGAACCACGAACTACTGATGTATTATTTGTTACATAATAACCAATAAGTTGTGAAGAACTAGTTACTACACTTGCCTTTTTTAATACATCAGAATTTACTTCAACATATTCAATATCTTCTTTTGTTATAATTGTTCCTGCAGTTAAATCTTTGGCTGCAACTGGCACTTTTTGAGGTTTTACAGCTTTGTCTAAAGTTATACTATAAGCAAACCATAATGCTATAACACCAGCTATAACGCCCAATATTGTAACAGTATTTCTATTAAGAAATAAATTTTTAATTTTTGCTAAGATATTATTCATTATTGGGCCTCCATTCTAAGAGTTTGTCTATCTAGAATATCTATAAGTTCTTGACTTGTATATTCAGTTGACCCAACATCTGGATTTGCCAAATTATTTTTTGGAACCGGAATAATAGTCATCCCAGATATGCTTTCAGCTAGTTTTAAATAACGATATAAATCAGTCTTTACAGCAAATAATAACCATGCTGGAGTTCTTCCACTTGTAACATCAAAAACATTTTGACCAGCATTATCACGAACTGCTAAGACCTCAATATTTGATATAAATTCACCAAAAACTAAAATACCATTTTCAGTTGTTTTAAGCCATAAATCTATTTTATCACCAGGATATATTGAATTAGCATATGTTGTATTATTATCTACTTTTAATTGATAGATTGTATATCCTTCAGGTATTTCATCAAATATAGCATTTGGTAATTCCTTTTTTTCAACAACTTGAGCTGTATAGAACATTCCTCCCTTAGGAATAGATGTTCCAGTTGAAACATATTTACCAACTAAATTTGTTACTGATTGATAAACATCTCTTTTTTTTAAGAAACTTTTACTAACTTTGACATATTCGATGTCATCTTTTGTTATTTCTTCAGTAGCACTTATAGCTCTTTTAGCAACAGGAATACGGGTGGGATTTACTTGTTTATTAACACGATATATGTAAAATCCCACTAAAACTCCTAGTCCTAGAACAATACCTACTAACGTAACTGTTGTTTTATTTGTTAAAAACTTTGTAAATACATTTTTCTTACCACCCATTTTTATTCCTCCTTATGTTATTCATCAAGTGTATTACCTTCAAGTATTGCATCTATTCTTTCTACCATATCAAATGTAGTTGAATCACCTACAACATTGAATGTATTAGATTTACTTTTAATTTCTACACTAGCTTTTGGGGGAGCTTCATAAACTCCATAAAAGCTTACTGTGTAAGTTGTGTTTAATGCGGCATTTTCTGAAAAACGACGTATAAAACTTTCATAAAATTTTTCTTTGTTTATTTTTACTTCACCATAGGTTCTATAATAAGAATAATCTACTGCATCAATCATAGATGCTTCAGTTATTTCTTTAATTAGATAGTAATCTTGAGTGCTACTTGTTGTAAGATTTTGAACAAGTAGCATTATTACTACGATTACTATACCTAATAGTATCAACCAGTATGCCCAGAATGCATTCTTCATTTAGTCACCCCTTATTTCCAAGATGGTCCGCCGATTACGGATTCACTTGTTTTATCTATTCTATAATTTGACCATAATGTCCAATAACCACTAGTTCCAGTGTCATTAGCACGTCTTGCTTCATCATTTACTCTACTCGGAAGTACTGTAACATTATCACCATTTTCAGTAACTAACTTGTCAATTAGTTCGCTATAACAATAAATGTTTTTATATGTTTCACCATCAATTGTGGCATCATAACATGTTAATGAGTTATTTATATAACCACCATTATCTTCATTGTCTTTGTTATATGCTGTAATTTTATTTATTATTTCAGGTGTTAATTTAATACTAAATCCAAGTGTTGATCCATCTGTTGTCTTATCATCATATATCATTTCATTTATTTCTTCAATTTCACTAATTGTCATTGAAGCTTTTTTAGTTAATAATTGTAATGCTTCCATACTACTTGATGTAATCCAGTTATAACCATGTGTTCTATTTGCTGCATTTACATCTGTTGTAGTAATTGTTTTAACTATTATATTTAAATCGTCTAAGTTGAATATACAGTTAACACATGATATGTTGCATGAAGGACAGTCTTTCCATTCACATCCATCACCTTCACAAACAAAGTCACAGTTAGGACAATCTTTTGGTCTACATGTATTTTCATAGTAGCATACATATTCGCCATCAAATGCGTTTACACCTACTGCATAAGCTACACTCTTAGTTTCATTAACTCCATTGTAATCAATTAATCTACCATAAGTATCTTTTTTATCATAGAATTCACCAAGATTTTCAACTAGTAGTTTGAATACTCCACCACCAACTGAACTTGTTGATATTGGTAATTTATTAACTAATGGTTCTAGTTGAACCTTATCAATTGAATAATTGTCGTAAGCTATTACTTTTCCGTTAGCAGCTATTTGATAGAAAGCTGTTGGTGTAATGTATTTTTGTTCTTTTGTTACTTCTTTTTTTATAAACGCTGCTTGTGAAACGTATGGGTTCTTTGTTTCGCAACCATTTACTGTACAAGTTGTATATGGTTTTGTTGCAAAGACATTTCCATATGATGAATTATAATTATAATCAACTTTTCTGTTGCTATCTATTGATAAGTCAAATGTTTTTTCATTATTTTTATTTAAGCATTCATACTTGTCATTTGTTGCCCCAGTGCATACTGTAATTTTTGTATCAACTTTTTCATTTCCATATTTTTCTAATTTTTGTAATTCATCTTTACCAGTTAATAAATCAAAGTATGGAGCATAGTTTGTATTATCTTTTCCACGATTTTCATCATAATAATATCTTACTTCTTGAGCAAAAGCAAATTCGTTTGTCCATGCTGTTGTACAAGCATTGTAATCTCTCAAAGCCTTTTCATAAGCTCTGAAACCTTCTTCTATTAATTGTTTTCCGTGGTTGTAATATTGAGATTGAATTTTGTTAGAAACATCACTATAACTATCTCCATCTGTAGGATTTGCACTTCCGCAACAACGATGAGTACCATTTCCGTTAGCATTTGGACATTCATCCCAATCAACATTGCATGCACCGCCACCGCCGATGCTGTAGCTATGTGTGGCATTTTTTATTGGTACATATCCTTCTGCAGTTGGAGTTCCAGCTTCAATTCCTGCATATGAACCATGAGAGTGATTATAATCATAAGAACCATTACAACTACAAGAAACAGTATGTTCATGAATAGTTTTCCAAGCCGCTTCAGCCTTTAATATCCAATCTCTGCCTTCAATCATTTTATTTTGAGCAGCAATTATATCTTGTAAATACTTTTCTTTATCTATACTGTTTTTACCATTTGTTGAGTTTTCTGTTGTATTTGGACTTCCTGTATAACAAGTTTTTGTACCATTTATTTTACTTGTTAATTTGAAATATCCACCACATTTTACATTTTTAACTATTGGGTTTAATTTAATTTCTGCATAATCTTCTTTACAATAGATTTTACAGTAAGAATTGTCAACTCCACCTACATCTGATGTAAATTGATATGTGTTACCTGCATCATCTTGGTTATCTATTATACAAGTTTTAATCTTGGTTGGACCATTGATTTTTGCAACAGCATCATCTTCTTCATAGCTACATACTGGTAATTCTAATTCTGTATCACAAGAAGCTGAACATTTTATCGTTCCAGTTATTTCACTTTTTAAATTTCCATCATTTTTTTGAATAATAAAGAATCTTTGTTTACTTGTATCACTAGTTTTCAATAATGCTCCGATGTATTTTAAACTTGGGTCATCGTATCTATATGATATTTTATAATTTACTGATTTGCAATTTTCATCATCTTTTATCCTAGTAACTTTAAATCTCAATTCTATTTTTCCACTTTTTGTTTTACCATCAGCATCAAATGCTGTTAAAACGTTAATATTTGAAACAACTTGCCAATCATTTATTTGTGGATTAAAAAATTCAAGATTTCCTAAAGTTATATTATTTTTTGCACAGTCTTGACATGTTAATGTAAAATTATCTATTTTTCCATCTTGAGCATCAAATTGAGCAAACTCTATTGTTTGATGATAATATTCTTCAATAGTATTATCTGTTGTTGTTTTATCTGTTGTTGAAGGGTTGGCAGTTGCTGTAACTGTAGCAGTCGTTACATCACCAGTTATTACTTCATATGCTCTGTTAAAACCTTTCATAAATAAACTTTGAGCCGCATACATTACTAAATAGCCTTCAGAGCTACTGCTGCTTATTTTGAAATTATAACTATTTTTATACCAATTATTCTTTAAAAATCCTTTAATAAAAGTTTTTTCATAACATTTTCTGAAATCTTCAACAGAACCTGTACATTTTGTATCAGTTATTGTATTTATTTTATCTATGTTGTATGATGCCCATTGAATTCCCCTAGTTATATGTGCTGATGCAACACCTGTATAATATGGAACTAGACTTGATTTAGCACTTTCAACATCTCCGCCATATCCAAAGACACCTAAAGCAAAAGCACGTACCGCTATACTTGTTGCAGCATAAAGTGAATCTCCACTAATTGTTTTTGAACTGCCATCAACTGTAAAGGTTAAACTATCATTATATTGGTTTTTACCATTTTTAATAATTTCTAGGACACCTAGGTCAAAAGCATTTATTCTTTTTGTATACGCTGTATCTCCGAGAATACGATCGACTTTATATCCATTAGATGCGTCTTTATGTGGGTCCATACAGTATCCCACAAAATTTTCACTGGAAGTATCAACAAATGAATATTTCCACATACCAAATGTAGTACCATCAAAAATGCTCAAACCACTGATACTATGTTTTCCACTAGCTTGTTTTGTAAATTGTTCTTTTTCTTCAATGGTTCTAGCTTTAACATCAGCGCTAGCAAAACCAATAAAAATTGTTAATAAAATTATTAATATTTTCAAATTTTTTTTCATATTATACTTCTCCTACGTTTCTTTATTATTATATATGTTGTACTTCCAACTGCGACAACCAATATTGTTCCCCCGATGATAAATGGCACTTTATGTTTAACAATAAAGTTTTGAACCTTTTTATACCATTTTTCATTTTCTTTAGTTTCTTCTTCTTTTTGAATTTTCTTTTCTACTTCTTTATATATTCTACCAGTAAAAACATCAAAACCGATATTTTCATATGTTACATACCTTTGACATAAATACGAATCAGGAATATTTTTACAAATATCATATGTTGAGTAATCATTATACCTTGGTAAAGCTTGATACAATGTTTTTAGTATCGTTCCTTCACATCCTGTAGCGCTTGAGGCATAAACCTTAATAGTATATGTTACCAGTTCATCAATTTCATGCCAATCAAATGATATGTTCCCGTTTTTTGTGTCACTATATTGATATATAGCTTTATCATCGTTATAATCATTTGTTACTTCAACATACATATTTTCAGTTAAATTCAAAATATTTACTTGAATATATTCTGTTGTGGCTTCATACGTATCTTCGTATTCAGTTCCAATTAAAGCATCGGAAATTGTATATTCGTCTTTATTCATTACCCTTTCTTTAATTTCATAATTTGCCTTTACATTTGTTATTTCATTATTTAACTTTGCTTTTTCTTCATAACCACATGTAGCTGCGTTTACATTTGTTAGTAAAAATAGTGATGAAAAAGCAATTATTGCAGATTTTTTAAAACTATGCATTTTGCCCACCTACCTATGATTTAGTTTACCATATTATTTGAGTTTTTTCAATTCTAAATTGATAATAATTTATAAATATGATATATTTATATTGTAGAAATCGGGGTAAATAATGAAAAAATTTTTTTTAGTGATATTTATTTTTATAATTTGTTTAGTTTTATACGGATTTTTTATTAACCCAAAAGGTTTTAAAATCGTATCTAAAAATATAGAAGTTCAAAATCTTTCTGACTCTTTTGATGGTTTTAAAATACTTCAATTATCCGACTTTTTAATAAAGGACAAAAATGATTTAAACAGAATTCAAAATATTTTTGCAAAGGTAAATGACTTAAAACCAGATATTATAGTTTTTACCGGAGATTTATTATATAAGAATAATAATTTAAATAATGATGATATTAATAAATTAAAAGAATTATTAAAGAATATGGATTGTACTTTGTATAAATATGCTGTTATCGGGGATAATGATGAGATAAATAAATATAGTGAAATAATGAATGATGCTCAGTTTAAAATACTAGATAATGAATCAAATTATATTTTTTATAAGGATGTAAACCCTATCAAAATAACTGGTTTAACTAATTTGGATAATGTTAGTAAAGCTATAAGTATTGATGATAATTTAGATACTACTTTTAATTTAGTTATTACTCATTATCCAGACTACTTTGAAACTTTGAAAAATGATGATATTGATGTTATGCTTGCTGGACATTCTCTAAATGGTCTTGTTGTTTTACCTTTTTATGGCGGTATAATATCAACAGATTGGTCTAAAAAATATAAATATGGTAGTTATGAAGAAAATAATTCTAAATTATTTATTTCTGGTGGTATTGGTACTCCTAAAATAGAATTTAGATTATTTAATAAACCTGAAATAAATTTATATAGCTTACAAAAAAAATAATCGCTTTTGCGATTATTTTTTATAGATATTTTACCATTTTGAAATTAGCATTTAGTTTGGTAATTAATTCTTCTTTATCATATTTAGAAAAACTTTCTTCAAAATTACTAGCATCCATTAAGAACATATCTGGATAATTTATAAATATTTCTTTATAAGTTTCAATACCTAAGTTTTTTAAATATTCTAAATTTACCTTTACTAGATTTTCATGTTCTTCGATTACTTTTTTCATCTTTTCTGGAGTGTTATTTTCATACTCACTAATATCACTATCTAAAAAACCATATTCTTTTAAAAAACTCATGCTACTCTCCCTTTTACTTCTTCTTTATTTGCTTCTAGAATTTCATCTATGCTTGATATTAAATAGTCTAAATTACCACTATCATTATATACTTCAAATGCTTTTATTAATGATTCCCTAATTCCTAAACCTTGTTTTTCAATTTTCGCTAGATTTTCATATATTTCATTTTTTTTATCTTCCATAGCAAAAGTTTCCATAACTCTATCCGCTAGTTCTTTTAATTCTGCATCAATCACACTGGGAGTTTTATCAACTTCTTTCCCACTATTTTGTAAAACATAGTTATATCCTCTTTCACTAAATAGAAATGATTGATATTTTCCTTTTTCACTTCTATATGGAATACCTAAATGTTCAAGTTCACCTATTCTTTTTATGACTTTATCAACATCTTGTTTTAAAAATGATGGTGATTGAACATAAGCTTCTAGAAATCCTAAATCTTTAGCTCTTAATACTGCTTTTTTTAGAATTTCAGGTTCTATTGTCAAAACTATCCATTCACTTGGTTTTAATTCTATACCATATTTTTTTAGAAATTCTTTATTTCCATCATTTGCTAGTTCTAATGATAATAAGAACTTTTCAGGATGTTCTTTATTTACGTCAAACCCAACTTTTTCTTCTTCGTATATACTTTTTACTTCTTCAAATGATTTCATTATATACTCCTTTCTAATAAGCCATTAACGGAACCTTTTTAGGATCTAATCCACTTATTTGTAATACATTTATGGTGTTATTTAAACCTTTTAAATCATATTTTACTAAAATACTTGGCATTAAACTAATATCACGAGCTTCTTTACCAATATTTATTAACTTTTCTAATTTTTCTTTTAATTCTTTGTCATAAAGAATTTCTGGATTTTCTTTTATAACATCAAGAGATATTTTGTATTCTTTTAATACACTAATATTTGTTTTTATTAATTCTTCATCATAATTAGCAAGAATCTTTTCTAATTGTTCATTTGTTAATATATTAGCATTTACTTCTAGAGATGTTAATAATGTAATTAATTTTTCTTTTTCATTTTTTTCACTAACTACTTCAGTTACCATTTCAGAAGTTTCTTCACTTAACACTGGTGTTTCTTCTTTTTGTTTTTCTACTTCTGGGATGTTATTTTCAGTTATTACTTTATCAAAAATATCTTCCAATGCTGATGGAGCTTCTAGACTTGCTTCTACTTCTGGAGCAGTTTCTTTAACTTCGTTTACTACTTCCTTATTTTCAGCACGAGATTCTTTTTTAGCTTCAACCAAAACATCAGTTATTGTTTTTCTACTTGCTTTATCTCTACTTTTGTAAATGCCATCATATTCATAAAGTGCATCTTCTGGGAACATTAGGATTTTTGCAGCTTCTCTTTGTTCATCTTCATTAAATTCAAATTTTTCAAGTAAACTTGTAATTGCATCTCTGGTTATATTGATGTTACCTTCTAAAGCTAAATTAAAATATTCATTAAGCTTTGCTTGATTACTTAATGCTTCATCTTTTCTAATGCCTAATTCTTCAACTTTTGTTATAGCATTGTTCATTTCTGTTTCAACATTTTCAAGTTCTTCACTAGCTAATTTATTTTCTGCTACTACCTTTTCAATTGTTGATGGTAGCATATTATTTACTTTTTCATTTATTGATGCAGGATCAAAATCTATTTGTAAACGATCTAATACATTAGCAAAATCATCTCTATTTATATTACTAAGTAGAGATATTAGTTTATTTCCTTCTTCTTGAAGGGTTTCTTCTTCTTTAGTTAATTTAGCTATTTTTTCAAGTAGAACTTCTTTTTCATTTTTAGTTCTTTCACCAGTTTCAATAGCTTCTTCTCTTTCTTTATTCATTTTAGCTAGTATTACACTATCTTCACCACGAAGATTATATAATTTGTCTAGTAATGCTTTTACTTCATTTGATATCTTCATTTAATCACGCCCTTTATTATGAATAAATTATAGCAAATTATTTTTAAGTTGTAAAGCTATTTTTTAGGGCACATTAAAACTCGCAAGTTGTGCGAGCTTATCTTGACCTAGAACTTTCTTCATAATGAACCATTCCAAATTCATCATAAGTCATTATATAACTACTCTTATAAAGATGCTTTATACTTAATATTGTTTCTAAAGTTTTGTTAAATGCATTAAAGTTGCTAGTCATAGTTAAATAGAAATTACCATTTTTATCTCCGTATGGAGATATTGGATTACCTCCCATTTTTGATAGTTCTAACATGAACGAAGCAATATATTTTTGACGAAGTAGATCTCCCACTCCTGTTATTCTTTCTGGATGTCCCATCATTTTATATGTGTCATATTTTCCAGTTTCTTTTTGATAAATTTCTCCGATTGCTTTTGTATATTCAGTTGCTATTCTATTATTAATATAGAAAGTAAAATCTCTTATTTCATTTTCTTTGGTGTTGTAATCATAAATAAATATTGGATATGTGTATAGTAAACCACCTGTTCCATGGCAGTTGAAAAAAGCTATGTTTTCCCCTTTACTTTCTAATTTATGCAAATAGTTAAGTAATGCTGTATTTTCTGGTTCAAATCTAAATTCTTCACTCATATCATAATTTGCCATACCAATTGGTCCTTTGATGCTTTTAGTAATATGATTATCTCTCATGTTACCTAATGTTTTCCCATATTTGGATATTTGTTCTTTCATTATTTTGTAGTAAATAGGATTATTATCATTTAAGTTTACACCATTTGCATTTGAATAAAAATTTGCTAAAGAACCATTTGGAAATAAATTATTTCGATACATATTAATTATCTTAGATTTTAAAGTTTGATGAGCTTTTGTAATTTCCGGTATGCATTCTGGAGTAACACTATTAAAGAAATTAGTGTGTTTTCTTTCAATAAATAATGTATCTTTTAAGACATTTGAAATTACTAAATATAATTTTGAGTTATTAAAATGATATTCTTGAATTAAATAATCATATACTGAATTTCTTGTTATTACTTTGTTTTGAAAATTTATCCAAAAAGAATTAATATCAACAAAAGTGTTAAATTCTTCACTAATTGTCTTAAGAAGTTTATCTATTTTTAATACATTTTGATCATCTTCACGAAATACTGTCCAATACGTTTTACTAAATTTTTCAATCTCTTCTTCAGTCATATTTTTCATGACGCTATCTAAAGCATATGTTGTGACTGCAAATCCTTCAGGATTTTGGACTGGTATAAAATCAATTGTAAATATCTCTGGGTCAAAATTATCAAAATTGTTTCCAAGTGCTAAATTTTGCATAAGTTGTGTAACAAAATCTACACTTATTATTTCATTACCATGTGCTCCACCCATATAAGTAACATGAAATGGGCCATTACCTATAGAATAATGTTCAATTGGAAATCCACATGTTGTATATCCTATATTTTCTAATTTTGTTACTTTAAATTTATTTTCTGGATTGGAAATTATTTTTTCTAATCTTTTTTGAAGTTTTTCTAAAGTTAATATCTCATAATCTATTTTGTATTTGCTCATTTTATGCCTTCTAAAAATATTTTATCATTAAATGCTCCACGTTTATTCTTTTTATTATTTGCAATGTTTATAATGTCATCTAACGTTTTATTTTCAGAATTTGCAAGGGCTGATATAACTTCAAGCATATCTGCAAGTTCTTCTAATTTTTCTTCACCTTTAGCACTTATTACTTCAATATATTCTTCATATAATTTCTTTTCTAATTCCTCTTTAAATTCTTTTTCATCTAGAATTCTAGTTATTGGTTCTTCATTATTATTTTTTATTTTTTCAGGTATTTTATCTCTTACTAATTTTTGATATTGTTTTTTTGGGCATCCATAAATATAGGTTGTTTTCTTTGGTATAAAGTCTTGTTTTAAATATATTTTAGTAGCATCAATATTATCGTTCCATGCTGTTACTTCGATGTATTTTACTTCTTTACTAAAACACCAATTTTTATATTCTTCAATTAATTTACTAGCAATTTTATTACCACGATATTCTTCTATAACGTATAATGCATCTAGTTTAGCTGTTTTTTCTTTAACAAGAATATCTTCAGCTACATATCCATATATATATCCTACTACTTTATTATTTATAAATGCTATATATATAACTGAGTTTTCATTTAATTTATTATAATAATCATTAATTATAATGTTAATTTTTAAATTTTCATCATATTTTGTTTCATCATTTATTAGTTTGGTTAATAAATCATTACAAACACTAGCATTTTCTTGGTCATATTTTTTTATTTCTATATTCATATAAATCACAATTTAATTATAACAGACTTTTAAAAAAAAGAAA
Organism: uncultured Mycoplasmatota bacterium; assembly: GCA_900551525.1. GTDB lineage: Bacteria > Bacillota_I > Bacilli_A > RF39 > UBA660 > Onthocola_B. The sequence continues at coordinate 3,315 of URWD01000002.1, read as the reverse complement.
ATAATTTCTTATTTTCTCTTTAGTCCTTTAAGATAACTATCTTTTTAACATTAGCTAACTTTGCAGGATCACTTGGCATCATTACATCTTCTGCTGTTATAGATACTTGTTGATTTACTTTTAATTTATCTAATGTAACTTCTTTATTTTCATATATTATTTTAGTTTTGTTATCTATTTCGAATTCGTATTCTATAACATTATCTTTGTCTTTTTTTTCAACTAAAATAGTATATTTATTATCTGAAGGTACAACATCTTTAATTGTAGCTTCAAAAACAAGATCTTTTTCTTTGGTTACGCTTTTGTATATTCCAAATCCAACTCCTATTAAAACAATTATTACAGCAATTATTTTTAATAATAAAGTATTTTTCATTTGACCTCCTTTCTTTTTTATCATTTAATAAATCTATCCCAATAATATTTTTCGGTACTTTTTAAAATGGAAAAATGTTCTTTTATTTGTGAACTTATAAAGTTTGCTTTTTTATTTATAGGTGTATTTTTTGCATAACAATCTTTTGTGTAAGTTCTAAACATTAATTCTGCAAAAATTACTGCTCTATCTTCTAAATAGTTTGTTTTTCCATATTTTGATACAAAATAAGCATTTTTTACTTCTGTGAAATTATAGACATAATCGTTACTTTCATCTCCATATATGAAGCCATCTGGGTTTACTTCATTCATGCTTTTATTTATATCGATTGGATAACCTTTAACACTAATATATGAATCTATATAATGCATTATTTCGTGATGAAGTACGTATTCAAATAATAGTGATGGTTCTATCATTATTATGATATTTGTTTTTATATGAGCATCTGTAACCCCGGATACATTACCACTTATACTTTTAACTAAATATATAGTTGCTGGCATATTAAAGTTTTTCATTTCTTTGAAAAAGCCTTCAGGATATTTGGCAAGTGCTTTATCTATTTCTATAAGATACTTATTTATTTCATTATCATCCTCGATTATTTGTCTTGTATAGCCATTCATCGAATAATAGTCCATTTCATCTTGATATGCTATTTTAATTGAATATTTGTTTTGAATTTGATTTCGATATTCATTATTTTTTTGAGCTTGAGTTTTTTCTGTTTCTTTAGGGGGTTCTTCTTGTTGTGGTTTATCAACTTTATCTGGCTCTTTACTAGTATTTTCATTATTTTGATTATTATTCACACTATTATTATTTGTTGGTTTTTCTGTTACTACATTGTTCTTTTTGTCTACTTTTTCCCAGATAGCATAAAGAGTAGTGTCTTCTTTAAATATAGTCTCATTTGTAATTTTATTGTTGTTTTTGTCTAACCAACCTTTAAAAATATAGCCATTATATGTTGGATTTTCTGGTAATCTAAAAGTTTGATTATTGTCTAATGAGATACTATCTAATTTACTTCCACCTTTGGTATCAAATGAAATTGTTATTATTTTATTTGTTTCTTCTTTGGAAATTTCTTTTTTTATATATTTAATATTATATTTATCTAAGTCTGTTAATTTAATTATTTTATTAGTTAATGCTGTTTTAATATCAAATTTTTCTTCATTATAAATAACACTTATATATTTGCTATTACATGGTAGATAGTAAATATATGTTTCATCTTTGTAAAATTCTTCTTCATTTAAACAAGAAATATCAGAGTTATTTTTAGTTAAATCAATAATTTCAATGGTATTATTTTTTTCTTTAGGATATTCATTATTTTTATTATTTATGTTTTTTATTAATGCACTAGTGTTAAATATCAAAGCTACTAAGATAACTAATATTATTAAAGATAATATTACTCCGATTATAACTCGTATTTTACGCTTTTTCATCTTAGCTCCAAGAATTTTATTTTACATCGCAAGTCCAAAGACCATGTTTATTGCAATATGCATATAATTTTGATCCCTTTATGTATTTAAACTTACATTCAGCAGGCTCATTTACTAATAATTTAACTTTTTCAGTTACGTTTTCATTTACTAAAGCTATCCACATAATAAAATGATCATCTTCCATGACATGATTTACTTTTACATATATTTCATCATTTATTATTTCATATGTTGGTACGTGTTTTTCAAATGAAGCATCAATACTATTTGGAATTAATTCTATGACTGGTTCCTCACAACATTTTATTTGACATTCATCACATTTGCAATCATTAATTACTTCGAATAATGCACCACATTTTAAACACTTTTTTATTATTAATTCATTTTTCATAACGTTTCTCCTTATGGGATTATTTTACCATGATTAATTAAATTAAGCAATAAATTATATAGTTATTTTCTTTATAACATAATGTTGTTTTTATTCATATATTACTTTAGAGGGAGGAATTATTTTTGAAAAAAAGAATTATAATTGGATTAGTATGCGTGGTGATTTTTCTTGGAGTTTTAGGCCTTTTACTTGGCTTTAGAAAAGATAATGATAAATCCTTAACTAAAGTTAAACTCGCTGAAGTTACTCATAGTTCATTTTATAGTCCGCTTTACGTTGCATTAGAAAAAGGTTATTTTAAAGAAAATGGTATAGATTTAGAACTTATTCTTACTCCTGGTGCTGATAAAGTAAGCGCAGCAGTTTTATCTGGTGATGTAGAAATTGGTTTTGCTGGGGCTGAGTCTGCAATATATGTTTATAAACAAGATGAAAGTGATTACTTAACACTTTTTGCAGGCCTTACTAAAAGAGATGGACAATTTATTGTTTCTAGAAAAGAAATAAAAGATTTTAAATTAGAGGACTTATATAATAAGGAAATTTTAGTAGGAAGAAGTACAGGTATGCCAGCTTTAAATTTCTTAAATGCCCTTAAGAAAAATAATATTGATACTAGTAAAATAAATGTTAATACATCTGTTGAGTTTTCTGCTTTATCAGGTTCATTTATTGGTGGTGTTGGTGATTTTGTTAATCTATTTGAACCAAACGCAACAGCTTTAGTTAAACAAGGCTATGGAAATGTTGTTGCTTCAGTTGGAATACTTTCTGGGGAAGTTCCATATACTGCTTTTTATGCACGTAAAAGTTATATAAAAGATAATGAAAATATTATCAAAAAATTTACTGATGCTATAAATAAAGGTATTAAGTATACAATGGATAATGATGCAGATGTGGTTGCTAAAGATATAATTGGACAATTTCCAGATACTAGCGTTAAAGATTTAACAGAAATGATAAAAAGATATAAAGAATATGACTGCTGGCTATCTAATCCATATATAAGTGAAGGATTATTTACTAACTTAGAGGACTTTTTAATAGATTTTGATTTACTTGATGAA
>URWD01000001.1 GCA_900551525.1 uncultured Mycoplasmatota bacterium | reverse complement strand
TTTTAAATGTTAACAAATCAGTTGTTGCTGTTGTAACATCAACCTTTGATGAACCGCCTTCTCCCCCTTGTGCTTTAAAGTATGCATATGTTGCACCAACTACTAAAGTAATTAGTGTTAAAACTCCAACAATACTAAGAATTAATGCTTGTTTTTTATTTTTTTCCATACATACCACATCCTTACTAGCTTTCTTCCTATGTTACAAAATAATTTTATCATATAAAAAAACAAATGAAAAGTATTTTTCATTTGTTTTTTAAATATTTTTACTCAGCTTCACTTGATACCCAATAATAGTTATCTCCATCTTTTTGAAAAATATGTTTATATACTATACCATATCTTTTCATAAAATTATAATCTATATTCTTTTTATTATCATATTTTTTACTGCATTTATCATTCTTATCATTAGTCATAAAACTTGTATAACATTCATCATTTATTACTTTTAAGAAATAATCATATATAATTAATTTATCATCTTTTTTATAAGAATTCTTTATAGTTCTATATGTATGAGGTTCTCCCCCGATTGAATAAGTATATTTTTCTGATAAACCACAATAATAATAACCTTCACTATAATGGCATACACTTACATTATCAAGTTTAAAACTTTCATCAGTTTTAAGTTCTTCCCCAAATATTTCTTTATACTTTTTATGTACATCATCTTTATTTATTTTAGATACAGAACATATATTTCCTTCATAATTATCTAAAGCAAATACCATATCATCTTTTAAAGTACATAAATTATTTTTTTTATTTTTATCAAGTTTTACTTCTTCGCCTTTTTCATTCAAAAGATTATAAGATAAACATATTTTAGTAGTATTTTCTAAAGTATCTTTTGTAACTTTATCTTTATTATACATAACTAAGCCATTACATCTTTCTAAATTACTATTACTAACATATTTATATGCATCTATTACAATACTATTTTTAGAATTAATAGGTAATCCTTTTTTTATAAGAAGTACTAATATAACTACAACTAAAATTACAATTACAATACTTAAAAATACAATTAACTTATCTTTCTTTTTCATAACAACCTCTATACTTTTCTAGTTTGAATTTCTGCCATCTTTTCAAATACTTCTGCAGCATTTTCAGTATTTATATCATTATAACCAAGTTCTCTTAAAGCTTGAATCTTAACTGTACTAAGTTGTTGAGTTCTAGTTAATTTTTCTTCATTTTTTTGTTCTATTTCTTGAATGAATCTCTTATGACTTTCAGCTAGTTTACTTTTAGATGCACCACCATTATTATAAAGTGTTAAAGCCGAATAAAGTATTCCTTCAAAAATAAATTGTTTATCTTCATCAAATTTATATTCTTCTGGTTTAATAAAGCAATTTGATTTAGCCATATAACCCATTATATATTTAATTTCAGGAACATTATCCATAGATTGTAACATATAATACATATATCTAATTGCACTACTTGCTTCAGGATCATTATCTTCTAATTTTTCTTTAAGTAAAAAGATAAAATCATTTAAAAGTTGCTTATTGTCTTTAGTAAGACCATTCATATCAATATAAGCTTCAATATTATTAGTTTGCTTAATTGCACTATTAAGTCTTTTTTCAACTTCCATCAAATAATTTGTATCAACCACAATACTATCTATACTTTTCTTACTTCCATCTTTAATATCTAAAAGTTGTAAAAGCAATACTTTCTTTTCTTTAGGCCATTTATCTAAACTATCTAAAACTAAATAGTTATATACCATCTGACGGCTTACTCCCAAGTACTTTGCAAGTTTAACTTTTGAAAGCCCTAATTCTTGTAATAATTCATTTAATCTATCCATTTTTATCACTACCTTCTTTAACTTTACACATCAATTATACATAACTTAACACTAAAAATCAAGATTAATTGTGTAAATACCATAAATATTCATCATTATTTTTAATTTCGTCAATAAAACCACAACCAAGACATTCTTCACCAAGATATAAAACACATGCTTGACCTGGAGTAACAGACTTAACTTTCTCAGGATATTTAACTTTAATTTTACCACCTTCCAAGTATTCTAATTCAACTGCATGATCAGCATCTCTATATCTAAATTTAGCTGTACAAAATGTAGGTCTTAAACTACTAATAAAATTAACATTATCTATAATGCATTCATCACTCATTAAGTATTTATTATCTTCTCCGAAAGCTACATATAATATATTTTTTTCAACGTTTTTACCACATACATAATGTCTTTCTAAATTTCCACTTATGCCAACATTTCTTCTTTGCCCAATCGTATAATTCATAAGACCTGTATGTCTTCCAATAACTTCCTTAGTTTCAACATCAACAATATCCCCAGGATTAGGTCTTAAATAATTTTCAACAAATTTTTGATAGTTTCTCTCACCTATAAAACAAATACCTGTTGAATCTTTCTTATGAGCAACATTTAAATTATTTTCTTCTGCTATTTTTCTTATCTCTGGTTTGGTATAATCTCCAACTGGAAATAAGACATTCTTTAAAGCTTCTTTTTTAACGTCTGCCAAAAAATATGTTTGATCTTTATTTAAATCAACAGCTCTTTTAAGTTTGCCATCTTCCATTTTAGCATAATGACCTGTAGCTATATAATCTGCCCCTAATCTTTTAGCTTCTTTAATAAATAAATCAAACTTAATAAATTTATTACATAGCATATCTGGATTAGGTGTTCTTCCTTTTTTTAATTCTTCTAAAAAATAAGTAAATACATAATCCCAATATTCTTTAATAAAATCTATTCTATGAAGTTTTATACCTAATTTATTACATAATTCCAATGCATCATTATAATCTTTTTCTTGAGGACATATATCATTAAAATCATTAGGATTTCCCAAAAAATCATTATTAATATTACTATCCCAATTACGCATGAAAAGACCTTCAACTTCATAGCCCTCTTTTTGTAAAAGAAGAGCACCTACCGCAGAATCTACTCCTCCAGATATTCCAATAATTACTTTTTTCATAAACATCACGTAAATATTATAACTTATTTTATTAGAAAATTAAAGATATTTATGAGTTTAACTCCCCCAAAATATAAAATTATATCACTAATCATAATAATACCAATAAAAACTATACTTCTTTTCATAAACATAACTAAAGACTCTTTATTACTTTTTTTATAAACTAAATAATCTATTACACATTTAACTATCTTAAATAAATTAACACTAAATATAATAAATAATACTACAAATACTAATTTACTTACAATTACATATAATACTCCGAATAACATGCCTTTAATACCAAATATACATGTAATAGAGCTTATTATAAAACCTATGGTAAATCCATTATAAAACATAAAGAATATAACAAGTGGTCCTCCAATCAAAAAGATACTTAATATGAGTAATGTAGAAAGTATTATTAAATGTTGCACTAGTATACTAATATTACTTGCACCAAAACTTTGTAAAAAGTTATTTATATTCAAAAACAATATTTCTTTCGTAGCTTCATCTAACATAATAACAAAAACTACTCCAGTTATAATACCTATAACTAAAACAATGCTCATAAATAAATATAATTTCTTACTTAAGCTTGTCCACATTTCTATCACCACTTAATTATATTGCAAATTTATTAAAATTATGATAAATTATTTATATAAACAAAAGAAAGTGGTGAATTATTTTGAATAAAAAAGCTCAAAAAATCGTAGTTTGGATTATGCTTCTAATCATGGTAGCAAGTGTGATTGCTAGTTTCTTTATAATGTAAACAACAGCCATACTTTAAAGCAAATAACTATTTGACAAAAATAAATAGTTATGTTATTATGTATATAGCAAAGAAAATTTGCATAAATTAAAATAGGAAACATTCAATTTGGTATGTTGAATGTCTGCCTTATAAAGATTCAGACATTTAGTCTTTGACTAAGTGTCATTTTTTTACAATAGCTATTAGCAAAATAACTAAAAATAAAATGGTACAAATAAAGTCAAGCACTCTTAAAATAAAGGTCTTATTCTTCATTGTATCAAGCCTCCTCTCTATTAATTAAAGTAATAAGATTTGGCAGACACTCAACAATTGAATTATTTCCTATGAGAAAAGTATATCATAGTCATCCAAATAAAGCAAGCATTATAAGCATATTTTAAGTTTATTTTTTAACTTTATTTTATTATTCTTATTGATATTTTTAGCTATATTATATTGACATAAAATTTTAAAAATGTTAATATATATTTAGCAAATAAAGTTTGCATAAAATAGGAAGCTTTCAATTTAGTACGTTGAATGCCTGCCTTATATAAGTTACAGACATTTAGTCTTTGACTAAATGTCATTTTTTTATGCAAAGAAAAAAGGCTTTCTCAAGCCTCTTAGTTATTTTCTTTTAATATTTCTAATGCTTTATGCATTTTCATATCATATTCAATAACATCCATTGAACCATAAGCTTTTAGAAGTTCAGCTTTATCTACACCATAAGATGCAGCAATTTCATCAGCTCTAGCTTCAACTTCTTCTTTAGTGAATTTTAAATCTTCTTTTTCTGCAATAGCTTCTAACATGAAACGATATTTAACACGTTTTTCAGCTTCTGGTTCCATTTGTTTATGTAAATCCTCTTCTTTAGTACCAGTTATTTTCATAAATTCATTGAAATCCATACCTTGCATTTTTAATTGTTCAGCATATTGATTAATCATTCTATGAACTTCTTCTTCTACGATTTCAGGATTAATTTCTACTTTCATATTTTTAGCAGCAGCTTCTAAAACTTTATCCATGAATTCATCTTCTAAATGACGTTCTTTTTCATGGACTAATTCTTCTTTAACTTTAGCTTTTAATCCAGCTTCATCTTTAACATCTTCATATCCTAGATCTTCAAAGAAATCCTTATTAATTTCAGGTAAAACTCTTGTTTTAACTTCGTTTACTGTTACAGTAAATGTTACTTCTTTACCTTTTAATTCTTCAACATAGTTTTCTGGGAACTTAAGATTTAATTCTTTAGTTTCTCCAGCCTTCATTCCTACTACGCCTTCTTCAAAACCAGGAATAAATGAATGACTTCCAATTTCTAAAGGATAATTTTCTCCCTTAGCACCTTCAACTTCTTTACCATCAACTACACCAGTAAAGCTAATAACTGCAGTATCACCTTCAACAACTGTGCCATTTTCTTTAACAACAACATCAGCCATATGACTTCTCATATGTTCAATTTCATGTTCAACTTCTTCATCAGTTACTTTAGTTTCTTCTTTTTTAACTTTTAAGTTTTTGTAATCCCCTAGAGTAACTTCTGGTTTAGTAATAATTGTAAATTTAAAAATAACATTTGTATCACTAATTCCAGTAACATCAACTTGTGGTTCAATAACTGGTATTAATTTTTCAGCATCCAATGCTTTTTTATATGCAACACTTATACAAGCATCAATTGCATCAGCATATAATGATTCAATACCAAAATGTTTTAAATAAATTTCTTTACTTGCCATTCCTTTTCTAAAACCATCAATTTTAACTTCTTTGTTTTTCTTTTTAAATACAGCATCTAGAGCAGATACCCATTCATTTTCAAGTTTAATTTCAACTTCATGTACGTTTTTCATAAATACTTCCTTCCTTAACTACTTTATTATAATATAACTTCACTTATTTTACAAGAAAATAAGCTTAATTCCTTAGAATTTAAGCTATTTTTACAATTTTTATTGTATATCCACCATTTGGACTAGCAACTTCAACTGCATCACCAATTTTATGTTTAAGAAGAGCTATACCTAAAGGTGATTCATTAGATATTTTATTATCAAACGGATCAGCTTCCATTGAACCTACTATTTTATATTCTTCTTCTTCACCATCATCATAACTTATTGTAACAGTTGAACCTAAACTAACTTCATTTTTGCCTTTATTATCAATAATTTCAGCATGTTCTAGTTTATATTCAAGTTCTTGAATTTTTGCTTCAATTATAGCTTGTTCGTTTCTAGCTGCATCATAGTCAGCATTTTCTGATAAGTCCCCTAATGCTCTAGCTTCTTTTAAAGCTTTAATTACTTCTGGACGACGAACATTTTTAAGTTCATTTAATTCGTTTTCAGCTTCTAAGAAACCTTCAGCAGTCATAATAAATGTATTTTCTTTTTTCATAAATTTATCTCCTTTTTAATTTATTTTACAGTTCATAATCATACTATAAAATACTCTATTTGTCAATCATTTTTAATCTCATCATATCGTTTTTTTCTAACCTAGCATCTACAGGTAATTTAACAATACTTTTTGGATGATTACAAACATTTATCTTTTCATTATTATCATCATATATTGTATTAACTATATAACTAAATGTTTCATGATTTGGTCCAAAAAATTCAGTTTCATAACCACTTTCAAAATAATTTCTAACTTCTAAGGTAGCCATTTTAGTACTTTCATCATAATCTAAAACCAGTCCCAAGAAATCTTGATTAGAAACTTCAGTTCTACCGTTCCAATATTGCTCATTTTCTCCAGGTAATTTATCAAAGAATTGTGGTGTAGATTCTCTATTTGCACATCTATTTAACACTTTTAAATAGTAATTTTCTTTTTCCAAAGTAAGAGTTCCATTTAAAGCGGCATCAATCATTCTTCTATAAGCAAGAAGCACTGTTGAAACATAATAAATAGAGCGCATTCTTCCCTCAATTTTAAAGGAAGCAACACCTAAATCTATTTGTTCTTTAATAAATGGCACCATATTTAAATCTTTTGGCATAATGCTTAAGTTAACACCATTATCTGTATCAAACTCCCAGCGACAAACTTGAGCACATCCTCCACGGTTTGAATCCCTATTAGTCATATAATTTGATAAAACGCATTTACCACTAAAAGAAGTACACATAGCACCATGAATAAATGTTTCAATTTCAATGCCAGTTTTAGCAATATTAATTAAATCTTCACGAGAAGCTTCACGAGCCAAAACCACACGTGTAACTCCAAGTTTTTGCCAAAATCTCACAGCTCTGCTATTTAAAGTACTAGCTTGCGTAGACAAACATACACTTAAATTCAAATTAAGCTCTTGACAAGCTTTAATTACAGTAATATCACTTGCAATAATGCCATCAATATGGATGCTATCTAAGTACTTTAAGTAATCTTCTAAGCCATTTAAATCATCATCATGAAATACAATATTAACAGTAACATATATTTTCTTATTTAAACTATGGGCATACTCTGTGGCTTCTTTAAGTTCTTCTAAGCTAAAGTTCTTAGCATTAGCTCTCAAACTAAAATTTTGACCACCACAATAAATGGCATCTGCACCATAAAGATATGCAAACTTCATTTTTTCAAAATCCCCAGCGGGCGCTAGTAACTCAGGCATCTAAATCACCTACTTTATATACTGTTTTTTTATCAAGAAATATAGAACTTGTTTCAATACTTTTTGTATCACCATGAAGAACTTTTATAATATTTTCAACATCTAAAAGAATTGGATCATACCAAAAGTATAAAACATTATCTAGATCAAGTAATTCTAAAGCATTATAATATGGATAAGCATACACTTTAGTGCCTTCCTTACTTTCAATAAATTTAAAATATTTATTATTAATGCTTGCATCCAATATATTATTTTCTTCTATTTTAAAGTGTTTTTCATAATTAGTAACTAAATTTCTTCTTGAATACATAAGTGCTTTAAGGCCAAAAGCAAAAACAACTACTTTTTTATTTGCATTTTTAACAACTAATTTAATTTCTTCTTTACTTAAATCACTAGATACCACAACACTATCTACATATTCTAAATAGTAATTAACAGATTTACTATTATTAGCAATATGATCAAGTAGAAGTATTTTAGTTATATTTAAATCCTTTATTACATCAAGCATACCTAAATCATCAAATATAATCCCTTTTATATGACTATTTTTAAGCATTACCTCTAGTTTATCTAGGTCACTATCAGTAAGTATTCTATTTATTAAAACAAAATCATCTATATCACTTATGTCAAAATATTCTTCATAACCAGTGGAAAAAAATCTAAGAGGATAAACTAGTGTTACATCCTCTTTTTTTAATTTACTTATATAATCTTTATTTGTAACTGTAACAAGTTTATTCATGTTTCCAAGTACTTACTGAAAGTCCATCACCAATGTCATAAAACTCAGTATCAAACTCAGTATTTGTCTTTAAAAATTCAATATATTTTTCTATTTTTTCCACTAAACTTTTTAAGTTACCTTTATCTAATTTATTTGATTCACCAACATAGCCATGAAACTTAATATTATCGGTTATAATAGCACCATTTGGATTTAAGAAATTTTTATATTTTTCAAAAAATCTTGTATATTGTCCTTTAGCTGCATCGATAAATATTAAGTCGTATCTTAAATCTTCAGATAAATTAAGTTCTAATGCATCTTGATATACAACATTAATTTTCTTATCCATGCCACATTTCTTAACATTTTTAAGGCATTCCATATATCTAGTTTCATCTCTTTCAATTGTTGTAACCATAGTTTCTTGATTAGATGATGCCATAAGTATTGCAGAATATCCAATTGCACTACCTATTTCTAAGACATTTTTAATATTATTATCTCTGATATATTTCATAATAAATGCTATAGATTTCTTTTCAATAATTGGTACATTATGCTCAGATGCATAATTTTCCATTTCTAATATTTGTTCTTTCACGTTTTTCACCTTTACTTTACATATTTTTTAACTAAAGCATTAAACTCTTCATTTGTTTTAGCAAAATATACTTTACCAGTTAGAATATCCGCTACAAAATATAAGTAGTCAGTATCAGCTGGTTCTAATGCTGCATTTATGCTTCCAATAGATGGATTACAAATAGGTCCAACAGGAAGTCCAATAAATGTAGTAACTCTAGTATTATAAGGGTTTTTATCATTTAAGTCAAGTTGTGTTATAGCCTCAGTCATTTCTTTTTGAACTCCATAGTAACTTGTAACATCCATTCCAAGTGCCATATTAAGTCCTAATCTCTTATAAATTACTTGTGTAACCATTGCTCTATCACTATTTGTATTTGCTTCTTTTTCAGCAATACTAGCAATAGTTAATAATTCATGAATATTATATTTACTATTTTCTATTTTGCTTTTTAATGGTTCTAATCTTTCTTTTGTTACATTAAGTACTTTTCTTATTACTTGTTCTATATTTGTTTCCTTATAAAAATTATATGTTTCAGGATATAAATAACCTTCTAAAGGAAAATATATATCTTCATCAAGTATATCATCAGTTAAGAACCAATAATCAGCTATTAAACCTTTCAAATATGCTTTATCGCTAAGTTTTTTTATAGCTTCATCATAATCAATATTTGTTTCATTTGCAACCATCGTAACAAAATTCTTTAAAGTATCACCTTCTTTAAAAGTAATTCTTACTTCATCTCTTTTAACATTTACTACATCGCCAGTACTTAAACTAGTTATAATATCTTTCACACTCATATTACGTGAAAATTCATAACTACCAGCTTGTAAATTCTTCTTACCTGATAAAACTATATATATAAATGTTGCATATTTACTTTTAATAAGTTTTGCATCTTTTAAATTTTCCACTATTTTTTCTTTACCTTCACCTTTTTTTACAGTAAATTCCACAATATCAATACTTTTACTAACTGGACTAAGTAAAATCATAAGGGTTACTATACCAACTAAAATTAAACCCACAATTACACTAAGTATCACAATTAATTTTTTATTTTTTTTCATCTAATCACTACTTTCCTTTTTATTTAATAACATTATTATTTGTCTAAATATTTCATCTAAATTCTCAAGAGTTTCAGAACTTTCTATTGGCAATATTTTTTGCACACCATCATCTAATTCATATTTTCCTGCATAACAAATTGTATCACCAATATTATTTAACTCATTTTTAGTATAAATAATATATTCTCCATCATTCGTAGATACTTTCATAATTATTTTATATGTATCTTTATTTTTATTATCAATTATTAACTTATTTACCATAATTTACCTTCTTTAGATATGCTTCAAGTATTAAAGTTGCTGATATTATATCAGTTTTATTCTTTTTATTTATTTGCTTAAGACCATTATTCTTCATAATGTTTATAGCTTCAACTGATGTAAGTCTTTCATCCTGAAGTTCTACTTTTATATTTTCTTCTTCAAGGCTCTTTTTAAAGTTCAAACTTCTTTCTGCAGCAAAGCCCATGGTATTATCCATGTTTTTAGGTAGTCCCAAGACAACCACATCAATAGATTTTTCTTTTATTATAAAAAGCACTTCTTTTAAAGCTTCATCATAATCTTCCCGAGCAAATTTTATAAGTTTAAGAGGACTTACTAAAGTATTTGTTTTATCACTTATTGCAACACCACATGTTGTGGTTCCTAAATCTAAACCCAAGTATCTCATTATTTACCCAAGTAAGTATTAATAATTGCCATTAACACTTCAGTTCTATCAAATTTAGATAATTTACTTCTTGAATGATTAAAAGTAGTGATATATTTTAAATCACCAGTTGCAAGATACCCCACTAACTGATTAGTTGCATTATATCCCTTAAACTCCATTGCTTCAATTACTTCATTAATAGTCATAAGTATTAATTCTTGTCTTAATTCTTTGACATTAAATATAGTTGTATTATTATCCATAAAATTCACCCACTTATATAATTAGCTCACATTAATTTTATCAAAATTCAAAAAAAATTGCAATATAAAAGGATGCCAAACAGCATCCATGTAGAGATTTTCTTAAGGTACTCAACAACAGTATTACATTTGTTTATATTTTTAAAAGAAAACTTTAATACTTAATATTGTAGGAACTATAAGACTATAATTTATATTATAGAAAGGTTTGTAAAAGAGTTAATGATTAATAAACAAAATGTCTTTCCCGAAAACCTCTACAACTAATACTAACAATCGAATGTGAAAAAAATGTGATAGAAATGTGAAAATTTATATTTGCTCGAATTTCGTTGAATTTTGTTTAAAAAAGTCATAATATAGTTTCATATTTTCAAGTTCCCAGAAGTTTTTATTTGTAACAGGAACACTATCTAAATCATATATTATGGCACCGTTCATACCAAGTAAAAATGGTGAGTGAGTAGCAATAATAAATTGACAATTAAAGAATCTTGCAGATTCTTCTAAAAATTTAGTGAGTTTAAGTTGCATCGCGGCAGACATACTATTTTCAGGTTCATCAAGTAAATATAAGCTATTTTCTTTTATTTCAGATACAAAATACATAAGGGCTGCCTCTCCATTAGATTGCTCTTTTACATCTTTATCAAGTACTCTATTTCTAACATAATTTGATGCACTTTTTCTTTTAGCATCAATTGAATTTTTCAAATTTTGATAGTCATTCATATCATCAATTGTTTTATCTTTATTATCAAAGTATTCTCTAAATAACATTTCTCTTTGACTAAATCCTCGGTTATTTATTCTTCTTACATTAGATATATAATCAAATACATCATCGCTTCTTATTATCTTAGCTTCTTCAAAATATTCCATAGATGTTTCAAATCTGCAATGTTCCAAATACTTCATCATCATTTCTCCATGTACCCCAAATGATCCATCACAATTAAGTTTATTAGCAATTATATTTAAAATTGTTGATTTACCAGAGCCATTACCACCATAAAGTATAGTTACATCACTAAATTTAATATCTTTAAATTCTTTTTTTGGAAATATTCTAAATGGATATTGATTATGAAAATATGTTCTTTTTTCTTCACTTAAAATTATATTTTCAGTATTTTCACTAACTAAACTAAATTCTTTTAAATAAACCATTATAACCACCTACTAATATAATACCATACTCTTATAGCAAAAGCAAACATTTATTTGTTAAAAATACAAAATAAAAAGCTCAACATGTTTAGATTGAGCAAACAACGGGATTATTTATTACTCACACCACCCGTTAGTGAGAAACATTATCGCTCGGAATAATTTATTACTCGCACCATCCGAGAGCGAGAAACACTTTCTGTTATACTTTTTCAAGTACATTTATATTATACGCTGGAATAGCTACTATGTCAAGCAAATCGCTGCTTTGTTTTATTGCTATTATAAATTTTATAATTTCAAATAAAAAAACTCAATAGTTTTCTATTAAGTTTTACATTTTCATACTGGATAACTTATTGCTCGCGCCACCAGTAAGCGATTAACATACTCACACCGGATAACTTATTGCTCGCACCACCGGTAGGCGATTAACATTTTCATGTTATACTCTTTCAAGTACATTTATATTATATACCAGCAAAAGCAACTATGTCAAGCATTTTATTGTTTTATTTTATTGCTAATTTATTTATTTTTTAGTATTTATTTCTACAATAGTTTCTCCCAAATTCCAATTATTTTTATAATATCTTATTACATCTTTATGCTTTCTTAAAACATTATGTACTTCTTCCGTAAGTATATTAGTACTTTTCCCATGAATAATGATAATCGTATCATTATTCATAGCCTTATTATCCCTAATAAATTCATTTACAAGTACTTCTACCATGGGAACGATCTCTCCATGTAAATCAAGTCTAGGAGTTTTGCTTGTTATCATTATTATTTACCATACCAGTTTTTTTTGCATAATAATCAAGTACTTCTGATAAAGTTGGAATTGATAATCTTGATCCAATTTTAGTAACAGATAAACCTGCTGCAATATTTGCAAGTGTTATAGTTTTTTCCATATCGAAATTATTTGCTATACCATAAGTAAATGCTCCATGAAATATATCTCCAGCACCAGTAGTATCTACTGCATTTACTTTAAGACCTGGCATTATTTTTATTTCATTACCCACTTGATATAAACACCCTTTTTCTTCTAAAGTAATTACAATATTACTATTTGGGTATTTATCTTGTAATTTATTATATATAGCAACTAATATACTTGGATTACTATAATCAAATTTCATACCAGTAACTGTTTCAGCAAAACCTTTACTGCATACTATATATTTAATATATTTACATAATTCAAGTAGTTCTGGTGTTACTCTACCAGCATCAATTATACTAATTGCATTTTGATATTTACTAATTGCATTTTGACTAGCACCATAATCATGTCCATCAGTAAAAATAATATCTGGAGTAAAATCATAACTTAGTTTTTTTAATGCAGGATGTTCTGTTGCAACATTAAATACAGTTCTAGAGCCATTTTTTTTATTTATAAGGATAAATGATAAAGATGTATCTTTATCATAACTAGTTTCTATATAATCTGTATTTACGTGGATATCTTGAAACTCTTTTTTAATGTTTGTTCCAAAGTCATCAGAACCTATAGTGCTTGCAATAACTGTATCTATGCCCCATTTACCAAGTAGATATGCAGCATTAGATGCAGGACCACCACCAGATGAATATTTTTCATTATATCTATATTTAGTATTTTCAATTGGGTATTCATCAACTGGAACAGTTATATCCCAACTTGAATGACCTATACATAATATTTTCATTTATATCAATTCCTTTCTGTTAATTGATTCTTATTGGATCACTTGAAGTACCAGTACCTGAGACATAGGTTACTGATGATTCAAGATAGAAGACTGGGCGAACAATCAAACTATAGTATGAGTCTAAGCTATTCACCATGTAACCGAAAACACCATTTAAGCCATCAGTTATTCCAGCTAAAAAGGCATAGTAAGTTTCACTAGATTCACGTGTAATTGTCCATTCATATTTCTCTATCAGCATCCAATTCACTGACGTTATTGAGGGCTCATTATAGTAATCCATTGTACTTGTCCATGCACTCGGACTTGCTGCAAACCCATAGTCAGACACATACATTAAGCCAATTTTCGCCGTATATTCTGTTGTGTTATCCATAGTATTTGTTGTTACTGGATTTACGATTTCATTTTGATACGTTATAGCTGGAACTACTTCAGCTATATTTGCACGTGTATTTCCTCCAACTTTCCATGTTGTCATTGCTATTTTTTTTGCCCACTCATCTCCGATATTTGTTATGAAATTTGTGTTTAAGTTCACTTTATTTAATAAGCTATAACTCCAAGTGTTTTTCCCATTGTTTGTTGTTGCATGCTTATTCCAGTAATAGTAAATCGTATCCAACTCATAATCTCCATCTGTTCCTAACAAATAATAATCTCCATCTGTTCCTAGTAATGTACTAGTTGCAGCTGTTGACTTAATCAACTTTGTTTCACCATTAAATACACCAATTATTCTGTATAAATTTTCTGTTGGACATGTTGTTTCACTACTTCCAAAACATACATAATTATTTACACTTTCACTTGCTCCGGCATATCTATACGATTTATCATCGATACCATTTTCTAGTTTTCCATCATGATAATAAATATTATTTTCTCCTTGAGTTCCTGTATATAGTTTTGCTACATGGCATGCTAATGTATCACCATTACAACTTTCATGAAAGGGCAATGAAATTTCTTCTTTTTGTAACAGTACATTTACCTCCATACTCTTGCCAAAGTTTGCTGATTGATCATAACTTTGATTTAGATAAGTTAATGTTATTGTCCATTCTTGGGTTGTTGCTGTTGTACTTGAATTAGATGTTATTTGATAGTTATTGGCAATACTAAATAAGCCATTTTGAGTTGTTACGTCAAACCCTGATACACCATTAAAAGTCCCATAAGTAAGGCCATTAATTGATGTAACTTCTTCACCATTTGGATTAGTTATAGTAAGTATTATTTCTGGTGTGGTTCCACTCGTATATGTAAATGTATTATTTTCTATTTGAAAATACAAATAATAATTATAAGTAGCAGTATTTTTAGTACTATTAGCTTTTAAAGAAGCAGTAGCTGTAGTACTTGTAGTATAATTAGTACCATTTTCTTTTAAAGTAGTTGGTGTTGCATCTAACTTAAGAGGATTTCCCACCTTTAATTTAAATTCATCTACAGTATTACCTTTTATAACTATATTAGTCTGAGCATTATTAATAATTGGTGCTAAAAAAGCATAAGTAACTCTTGCAATAAGTATAAAAAATACTCCCACAATTAAAACACTTAATATATATAAAAATTTATTACTTTTAATTTTTTTTATAAATTTCTTCATAAGTCAATCACCCTACTATTAATAGTTTATCATAAATTTTATAAAAAGAAAATATTAAAGTAATAAATTTTATAATTTTATGTTTAGAAAATGTAACTTGAGGTCGAAAATTTCGACCTCAAGTTTATATTTTTATTTTTGCAAGTATATTATTTAATATTTCTTTATCTTCTATTTTACTTATACAAAAGCATTTTTTACCTAAATCTTTAAAAGATGCACCAGAAGTATATAATATTTCTTTATCTATTATAATAAACCTATCATGAAATGTATCATCATTAATAAACGTTATATTATTATATTGTTTTAAATATTTAATTTTAGTTATCTCATCTATATTTTTTGAAACAATTATAATATTCTTATTTATATTTTTAAGAATATCTAAAAGTTCTTTACCTGCATAATTATCAATGATAATTATGCTATCTTTAGATTTATTTAAAATTTCTAATAAAAGAGAATATGCATCGTAAATTTGTCCTTCATAAAATAATGAATTAATTTTAGGTTTAAATTCATCAAAAGTTTCTTTTAGTATTTTTATATCTTCCGTATTTTTAAGAACTTGATTATTTATGTATTTTTGTTCAACTAGATTTGTGGAAATATATCTTCTCATAAGAACAAAAGCATCCATTATTGCAATACTTACTTTTGTTGCTGTTTGGGATTTTAGTATTGTTGCAAGCATAGCAACACCTTGTTCAGTAAATACTCGTGGGTTATATCTTCTTCCTCCATGACTTGAGGTCGAAATTTTCGACCTCAAGTTTAAAGCATCAAGATCATTTAAAATCCAAGAAAACCTTTCTGGAAATTTTTCAACATTATTTTTAACTGCTTCATTTATTCTTTTGGTTTCTACCCCATAAAGTCTAGCTAAATCACTATCTAACATTACTTGTTTATCTCTTATGTTATAGATCAAGCTTTCTATTCTTTCATTATTATTAACTATTAAATTATTCATTTTTACCTCCTTTATTTTTTTAATTCTAAGGTCCCAATTTGGGACCTTAGAACGTTCGCATCATTATTTTTCATTATTTCATCCTCCTTTTCAAAATTATTTTTTGTCTTTTTGTGGTCCCAAATTGGGACCGCAAATTTTTCTATTTTTAAAAAAAGAGCATTCCCGTAGGAAATGCCCGAATAGATATATTATGCTTGCCTCAAAAATATAAATTGTCGACTAAAGATTTATGGTATTAACACTTGGCAAGTTAATTAATACACATTAAGTATATAACATTTAAATATTAAAAATAATATATTATTGAAAAAGCATTAAAGTTTTGATATTATATGAAACAAGAGGTGTTTAAATAGTGGAAATAATAGGTATAATCGCAGAATATAATCCTTTTCATAATGGTCATATTTATCACATAAATAAAATAAAAGAAATGTATCCTGATTCAATATTAATATTAGTATTAAATGGATATTTTTTAGAACGCGGAGAAATATCTCTCTTAACAAAAGAAAATAAAGCAAAAATAGCTTTAAACTACGGAGTTAATATAGTTTTAGAACTACCATTTATATATGGAACACAATCCGCGGATACATTTGCAAATATGAGCATTAAATTACTTAATAAATTAAATGTAAATAAAATTATATTTGGTAGTGAATGTGCAGATATTCTTCTTTTAGAAAAACTTGCTGACACACAATTAGAACCTGAATTTGGAAAACTAGTAAAAGCATATTTAGATGAAGGTATTAATTATCCTACTGCACTTGCTAAAGCAACAAAAATTGATTTTGAATATAAACCAAATGATCTACTTGGTATTTCTTATATAAAAGCAATAAAAGAAAATAAATTTAATATAAAGCAAGAATGCATCAAAAGAACAAATGATTATCATGATTTACATAGTAACGAAGAAATAATAAGTGCCTCAAATATTAGAAATAAACTAAAATTAAATGAAAATATAAGCAAATATTTACCTAATGAAGTAATAGATGATTTAATTAAAATTAATAAAGATATGTATTTTAATTTATTAAAAAGTAAGATTATAACTGATGATAATTTAAATAATTATTTAGATGTAGATGAAGGAATAGAATATAGACTTAAAAAGAATATAATTATTTCTAATAATATAGATGAATTTATAGAAAAAGTTAAAACTAAAAGATATACATATAACAAATTAAATAGAATGTTTATTCATATATTAATTGGGCTTAAAAAAAGAGATAAGTATATAGATAATAACTATCTTAGAATAATAGGTTTTGATAACATAGGTAGAAATTACTTACAAAAAATAAATTGCATAACCAATTACAAAAACACTAAAGTTTATGATTATGAATTAAAAGCTAGTTTAATTTATGATTTAATTAATAATACCAATACTTATGAATTTGAAATAAAAAACAAGCCAGTCATCAAAGACTAGTTTGTTTTTTTTAAAATAAACTAAGTTGAGCAGATTCAGGCATTCCTTCAAAAACACCAAGTTCACGAAGAGCATTAACTGTTGTTTGATTCACCTTTCCACGCATTTGAAAATCTTCAACACAGTAGAATGGTTTCTTATTTCTTTCTTCCACAATTTTATTTGCAACATTTTCACCAAGACCATCAACAGCCATAAATGGTAAATATAAGCATTTATTTTCTTCATCAATATAAAATGTTTTAGCAAGTGACTTAGTTATATCAATATTTTTAAAGGTAAAACCACGAGCTAACATTTCAAGTGCAACTGCTAGAGTATCACCTACTGCAGATTCTTTAGCGGATGCTCCAAAGCCTTTTTCTTTAATTTCAATAAGTCTTCTTTTAATACCATCGTAGCCTTTAAGCATAGCATTTACATCAAAATCACTTCTTCTTATACTAAAGAATGCTGAATAATAATAAAGAGGATAATAGACTTTAAACCATGCAACACGATATGCCATCATAACATAAGCACATGCATGAGCCTTTGGAAACATGTATTCTATCTTTCTACAACACTCAATAAACCACTCAGGAACACTAAACTCTCTCATGTATGCTACATGTTCAAGCCAAGTATCTGGTTCTTTTTTAGCTTTTCCCTTACGAACAAACTCAGATATTTTGAAGGCTCTAGATGGATCTAGACCATAGTTTATTAAACTAACCATTATATCATCACGACAACCAACAACTTCATTAAATGAAGCTACGTTATTTACAATTAAATCACGAACGTTTCCTTGCCATACATTAGTCCCGTGAGATAAACCGGCGATCTTAACTAAGTCTGCAAAATGTGTAGGTTTAATTTCAAGAAGCATGTTTATAGCAAAGTTTGTACCAAATTCAGGAATACCTAAAGTTCCTGTTTTACATAAAATTTGTTCTTCCGTAACACCTAAAGCTTTCGGAGATGTAAATAAACTAATTATATTCTTATCATCAAATGGTATTTCTTCTTTAATATTTATACCTGTTGTATCTCCTAAATATCTTAGCATTGTTGGATCATCGTGTCCAAGAATATCTAGTTTTAAAACATTATCATGAATAGCATGGAAATCAAAGTGAGTTGTGTACCAAGTACTATCTGGTTCATCAGCTGGATATTGATATGGAGTAAAATCAAATACGTCCATATATTGAGGAATAACAATAATACCACCAGGATGTTGTCCAGTTGTTCTTTTAACACCAGTACATCCAATAGAAATACGTTCTATTTCTGTATTATTTAGAATAATTCCCTTATCTTCACAATATGCTTTTACATAACCAAAAGCAGTTTTTTCCGCAACAGTTGAAATAGTTCCTGCACGATAAGCATGATCTTCACCGAATAGTACCTTTACATGGTTATGAGCATCAGCTTGATTATCACCAGAGAAGTTAAGGTCGATATCTGGTACCTTTTCCGCTTTAAATCCAAGGAATGTTGCAAATGGCATATCTTGACCTTCTTTTTTGAGTTTGCTTCCACATTCACAAGTTCTATCAGGCATATCATAGCCAGATGGATAAAGACTAGCTAGACTTTCTCCATTTTCATCTTCAAAATAAGATTTTTTGCATTTTGGACAAACATAATGTGGAGGAAGACCATTAACTTCTGTTATTCCCATCATCGTGGCAACTAAACTTGAACCAACAGAACCACGGGAACCTACAAAGTAACCATCTTCGTTTGATTTTTTAACTAGTTTTTCCGCGATAAGATAAATAACGTCATATCCCCCACCAATGATACCAGCAAGTTCTGCTTCAAGCCTTTCTTCAATATTTTTCGGAAGTGGATCACCATATATTTCATGAGCTTTATTATAAACCATTTCTTTAGTTACTTCGGCACTATTTTCCAAAACCGGAGTATATAATTTATCTCTAATTATTTGCAAGTGTTCTACCATATCAGCTATTTTGTTAGTATTTGTTACAACTATTTCTTTAGCTAAATCATCACCTAAGAAGGAAAACGCATCCAGCATTTCTCTAGTTGTCATAAAGAACATATTAGGTAGCTCTATATCAGGTCTATTAAGAGGATGTATTTTACCATTTGTTTTTTGATGAACAATAACTTTACGATATATTAAATCTTCAGGCCTTAAATTATGAACATCACCAGTTGCACAAACAAGTTTTCCCATCGATTTAGCAAGTTTTACAAGTCTTGTAATATAACCATTATATTCAAGAGTATTATGAAATTTTTTATCTTCACCAATTAAATGTGAACAAGCGGATGCTGGTTGAACCTCAATATAATCATAAAAATTCATTAAATCTTTTAAGTCGTCATCACTCATGCCATAACCTTTATCAAAGACTTCACCATTAACACAACCACTCCCAACAATTAAGCCATCTCGCAAATTAATTAAATCGGTTCTAGGTAATTTAGCATCTTTTCCTTTATATAAATATTTAGTATTAGCAAGTGAAATAATTTTAAATAAATTTTTAAGACCCACTGGATTTTTAGCAATTACAGTTAAATGGAAAGGTCTTGCAAATTTAATAGCATTTTCTTGGTCTGCTAAAGTTTCTAAATCTAAAGTAGTTTTAATATTTTGACTTTTTAATTCATATAACATTTTATAAAAACATTTACTTGTTCCTTCACAGTCATAATCAGCTCTATGGTGTTTATCTTCATCCCATTCAACTTCTAAGTTTTTAACAAGTGTTGAAAGCTTATGATTTCTCCAATCAGGATACATATTTCTTGCAAGTCCCATTGTATCTACAACAGTATTATTAAACTCACCTAAATTATATTTTTTACATGCACTTGTAACAAAGGAAATATCAAATTGAGCATTATGAGCAACTAATGGCCTATCTCCACAGAACTCTAAGAATCTTCTTGTTACATTTTCTTCACTATCTTTACCTACTAACATTTCATCAGTAATATTAGTTAGTTCTGTTATAATCTTTGGAAGAGGTGTAGGACACGCAATAAGTTCATCAAATCTATCAATTATCTCATTATTTTTAACTTTAACTGCCCCGATTTCTATCATTTGATCAATACCACTATTAAGCCCAGTAGTTTCAGTATCATATACAACATATTCTTGATCAAATAATGAATATTCTTTATTTTTAAAAACAATATTTGATTCAACATCAACAATATTAAGTTCTGCTCCATATAATGCTTTAAACTTATCTTTATCTTCTTTTCCCTTATTAACTTTAGCCAAAGCATTATAAATATCTGGATAAGCCTGAAGTGAATTATGATCAGTTACAGCAACAGCTTTATGGCCTAGTTTCATAGCAAATTTAGCAAGTGTTGCAGTTGGAACTACTCCATCCATCATACTCATCATTGTATGTGCATGAAGTTCAACTCTCTTTTCTTCTTCTTCATCTTTAACAGTTAAATCTTTTGATGGAATAATCTCAATATTTCGAGCATTAATTACCATTTGATGTAAATATTCATCCATTTCCATATGTCCATGAATTCTATACCATGAACCAACATTAAGTTTTTTATTTAAAATACCAAATTCTTCTTCATTAAATCTTACAATTTTCATCGGATAACTATCAGTTTTATCTGATACTTTCAAATTCATAATAAAGATTGGTCCTTTTTTTCCTTGTCTTTCTGCTACTTCTTTAGCAAAAATATAAACTTCAATTATGATATTTTTCATTTCACCAAGAATATTATTTAATTTAGTAACTTCTCCATCTTTATGTACACCAAGTATAACTGGGCTTTCTTCTTTTTTAGATACTACACTTTGTTTTTCAAGTTCTATTTCTTCTTGAAGATTCTTTCTTTCATCTTCACTAATAATTACTTCAAGTTTATAATCTCCAAGACCATATCTTTTTAAATTATTTAATAAATCTGTTCCTTCATGGATTAAATCACTTTTCTCAAAATCATTTAAAACATGGAAATAAATTGTATCATTTACTACTTCAATATTACTTTTTTTTACACTTATTAAAGATGGTCTTTTTAAAATAATATCATCAATTAAATAATCTATATAACTTACTATATCTTCATGTGTAACATTATCATAATTCATAATAATTTCACAAGGTTTCTCACCATTAATACCACTTAAAGCACTTAAAAACAATCTATTTATATTATTTATTGGTAAGACATTTGTATTTTTAATATATACATAAAATTTATTTTCATTTTTCTTTAAAACTACTCTATCTAAACTTGCTTCATTAAATAATTCATCAACAAAAGAAATACTTTTAAAAAATCTATTTAGTTCTTCATTCATTTTAAACCACCTTCTTTATATTATTAACGATTATACTTACTTTGTCAAATCTTTTTGAAACATTTCCATTAATCTCTACTAAATCCCCTATTTTTAAATCATTTATTAAATTCATATTCTTAGGAAAAATAGTAAAATCACATGTTCCTGTTTCATCACTGGCACTAATAAATGCCATATTTTCATTTTTCTTAGTTTTAATATTACTTATCCTATTTACTAAAACAACACACTTAATATTTTTAAATAAATATTTTTCTAGCATTTCAAGTTTCATCACATTTTGATACTTACTTGCAGGATGATTTGTTATAAAATAGCCAAAGCTTTCTAGTTCATTATTTCTTTTTACTTCATCACTATAATCATCTAATTCAATTATAACAGGTTTCTTAATTAGTTCATCATCTATTTCTGCAAAATTAAGGGCTACGGCAATATTTTCCACTAAAGTTCTTTCATTTAAATTAAAACTTCTAAGAGCTTCTGCATTAATTAAAGTATTTAAAATATTTTCATTAAGGATTTTCTTATTCTTACAAACAAAGTCAAAAAAATCAGTGTATCCATCTTTTCTATTTTCTATTATTTTCTCACTCAAGTTTTCTGGAATACCTTTAATTTGCCAAAGTGGCATTATTAACTCTTTTCCACTTATATAAAACTTATTATGACTTAAATTCACATCTGGTTTTTCAAGTTTTATACCTTTATTTTTTAAAAACAAAACTAATTTAGCAAACTTTTCATTATCTTTATTATTAATCATTTCTATAATAAAGTATTCTGGATATTTTACTTTTAAATATGCCATATCATAACTTATACGAGCATAAGCAACTGAATGAGCTTTATTAAAACCATAACTTGCAAATTTAACTATCAAATCATAAATTAAAGTTGCAACACTTCTATCATAGCCTTTACCTATTGCACCATTTATAAATTTTTCTTTTTCTGCATTAATAACACTTTCTTTTTTCTTAGAAATAGCTCTTCTTATTATGTCAGCTTCTGCAAGAGAATAACCACCAATTTTACCTAGAATAGCAATAATCTGTTCTTGATATAAAATTATTCCATAAGTATCTTTTAATATTGGTTCTAAATCTTTATGAATATATGTAATTTCTTTCTTACCATTTTTTCTGGCAATATATTCATCAGCTTCTTCTAAAGCACCAGGTCTTCCTAAAGCAAGTGATGCTACTAAGTCATTAAAAGAACTAGGTTTTAGTTTTCTAATTAAATTTCTCATAAGACTTGTTTCAAATTGAAATATTCCTTCAGTTTTTCCAGTGCAAAATAAATTTAGTACTGCTTTATCATTTAAATCGATATTTTTTAAAGCTTCTTTGCCTACTTCATCTAATATATTTTTTATGGTAGTTAAATTTTTAAGAGCTAAAAAGTCCATTTTTAAGAGTCCAATGCTTTCTAGATAATCCATTGTTACACCAGTAATTAAAGTATTATTTTCATAATGAATAGGTATTATTTCATCTAAATTAATGCTTGATATTACTACACCTGCAGCATGAGTTGAAGTATTTTTCTTTAAACCTTCTAAATGCATTGATATATTATAAAGCTTCTTAAGTTCATTATAATTATTTAAATACTTTTTAATATTTTCATTTGTTAAATTATCTTTTAAACAAATATTACCATTTATACATTTAATAAAATTATCAAGAAGTGTATCATTAATTTTTAATAATTTACCAATTTCTCTAAGAACTAACTTACTTTTTAAAGTTGTAAAAGTAAGACCTAAAGCTACATTTTTATCACCATATCTATTTCTGACATACTCAATTATTTCTTCTCTTTTTAAAGCATCAAAATCCACATCGATATCAGGCATTGTAACTCTTTCGGGATTTAAAAATCTTTCAAACAATAAATTATACTTCAAAGGATCAATTTCAGTTATACCAATAGAATAACTAACCAAAGACCCAGCCGCAGATCCCCGACCTGGTCCCACTAAAATATCATGCCTTTTAGCATATAAAACATAATCATAAACAATTAAAAAATAATCTACAAATCCCATTTCATTAATTATTTTTAGTTCATAATTTAATCTTTTTAAATATATATCAGGTACTTTACCATTTAATCTTTTAGTTAGACCTTTAAAACATAAATCATGTAAAAATGAAGAAGAGTCAATATCATCCTTATATTTAGGAATATACTTTTTATTAAACTTTAATTCCAAATTTAATAAACTAACTACTTCATCTATCTTACCCAAATCTATTTCAGGCACAAAATAATAATTTTGTTCATACATCCCTACTTCTTCTTTTCTTAATTTATCAAGATATGCAAAAAATAAAACATCATCTTTCTTTAAAGCTTTTAAATCATTTATATATAATACATTACTTGTTATTGTTAAAGCATTTAATCTTTCTAAAGAGTTATTGTAACTTATATAAAGGTTATTAAAAAACTTTAATTTATCAAATAACTCTTTACTTTTAAAAGGCACTATACACAAAATACTATCTTTATATACACTTAAATCATCTAATATAAGTTCATTTTTTTCTTTTAAAGTATGAATCTTAAGTAAATTTTTATAACCATCAAAATTCATAGCATACAAATATATATTTAAATCATCTATTATTACATCTAAACCTACAATTGGTTTTATATTATTTTTCTTACAAGCATAATAAAACTCAAGAACGCCATATAAATTTTCATCACATATTCCACATACATCAATATTCTTTTCACTTAAAAAACTAATTAAATTTGGAACTTTAATTAAACTTTTTAATAATGTATAATCAGTTGTTACTTTAAGTGGTATGTACATCTTGGCATCTCCTTATAAGTAGATTATAACACGTATTTATAATTTATTTAAGTAGTTTTATGTATTTTTATTTACTGATTTTCTAAGAAGTGATATAATCAAATCTAGGAAGTGTGAAGGATGGAAATATTATTAAATTATGAATTATTAAAATTACTAAAAGAATATGAAAAAAAAGGATTATTAGCAGATGAAAATTTTATTAAAACCGCTGTTAAGATTATTCTTGAAAAAAGAAGATGTCAAAGAGAAGTTGATGATATCGTCATTGGTGAAAATGCCATTTTATTTGAAATACCTATGTTTGATGAAAACAGCAAAACATTATATATTAAAAGTGGCATGGATACAAAAAGAGTTGTAGAAAACTTTTTTAATAAAAGTGATACTATAAACATATACAATTTAAAAGTTTTAACTTATATACTAGAAGTATGTAATGAAATATGTCAAAAAGCAAAAAAGCACAATGATGTTACATCTTATCTTATTTATTTACATGAGCATTTTAAAACAACTGCCATAGACTTATGTAGCAGAATGGCTAGAATTGATGCTGTAAATCAAATAAGCAATTTAGCAAATTGGCTTTCAATAAAAGATAAAGAAACACTTGAAAATTATATAAATTATGAAATTGTTTCAGCACTTTTACAAGGATATAGTTACGAAAAAGGCATACTCAGATGTCCAGTATTCAAATATTTAAATAAATATAATTTACATTTAGCAAATGAAGGAAGAAATGTAGATACTGAAGAAGAATTAATGTATAAAATAAATGCTGCCACAACAAATAATACATTAGATGAAAATCTTTATATTGGTTTTCCAATTGATGAAGATAATTACAAAGACTTAGCAAGTCAAAAAGAAAATACTGCTAAATTATTATTAAGAAAAAGAAACTGAAAATCAGTTCCTTTTTCTAACTACAAGCATCCATTAAGAAGCCATACAAGCTTATATCCTTATCATATACACCCTTTTTAATATTTAAATCTATATCACATAATTTAACTAAATTTCCGAGTAGTTCTTTGTTAGAAAATTTACTAGAATTTGTATAGAATTTATTTATTTGCCAATCTGCTAGAGAAAGATAACTCATAATATCACTCATACTCATTTTATTATATAAATTTTTAACATAATACATAAGACGATATTCTCTAGCTAAAAGTGAAACCAAAACAGTTGGTTCTACTTTATATATTTTTAATGATTTAAGTATTTTCAAAGATAATTTTAAATTTTTTTCAATTACAGCATTTACAAAAGCAAAATTATTATTTGTTTTTTCTTCCCCTACTATATTTAATACATCATTATATTTGATTGTACATGGAAAACCATAATATATCATAATTTTATCAAGTTCATTAAACATTATATCTAAATTATTATAAGAATTATCCATTATATAATTAAGTGTTTTATAATCAATGCTATAATCATAGTTTTTCAAATAACTTGTTAAAGTACTATTAATATTTCTTTTATCCATCTTGGGAATATTAATTATAGAACCTTTGTTTTTTATACTTTTTACAATCTTTTTTCTTAAATCAATTCCATTTAATGTCGTAAAAATAATATTAGTAGTTTCATTTGAATTTTCTAAATATTTACTCAAAAGTTCATTATCACTTTCACTTATTTTACCAGTACCAAAAAAATCAGCATTTGATACAACAATCCATTTTTTACTATCATCTAAACTAAAATAAGAAGCTTCCTCAATTATTTCTTTAATTGTACACCTATTTGCATTAAAAAGAATATAGTTATTACCTTTAACCATTTTCTTAATTTCATCATCTATGATTCTATAACTTTCAGCACTTATTAAATAATTCATATTAATCACTACTTAAGTATATCATTTTTAAAAAGAAAAAGAAAGAGCTCTTTCTTAATTCTATCTAAACATTATATAATGTACTATATTTTATGGTCATTTTATTTTTATGTGCTATTATTAATTTACATCTGTTTTCTTAATAATAAATATTTTATTATTTTTATAAAAGGCATAAAAAATATCTTTTATAAATAAATTATTTTTTGATAGTTCTTCTTCTACCCATTCTGGTGTTTTTTTAATATATTTAAGGACTTTAGTTTGAAGCTGTCCATCAAGTATTAAAGCCTGTGGATAAGGACTTTTAAGTTTAAAAAAGTTATATTTAAATACTGACAACTCTCCATTTGGTTCTAAAAACGCATATTCGACCATATCTATATCTCTGATTTCTTTTTGTCTTAAAGAAACAAGTAGATCATCTAAAGAGTATCTTTGTTTTACCATTTCTTTATAATTTATTTTACCATTTACTATAATGAGAGATGGTTTGCCATCAAATATGGTTCTAAACTTTCTTGATTTAATAGAAATAAATGCAAATAAAACTTCAAGAATAACTAAACAAGTAATAGGTATAACGGTATAAGCCATAGGTTGTTTAAATTCTTCAATGCTAATAGCTACTAGTTCTGCGATTAGTATAGACACAATTAAATCTATTACTCCAAGTTGCCCTATTTCTCTTTTGCCCATAATACGATAAGCAATAAGAACAAAAAAATAAAAGAAAATAGTTCTAAATAATACTGTAAATATTTGCATAATATCACCAATAATATTATGGTAATAATGAAAGGTTTTTAAACATAGTATTTATTAGGTGATTATATTTTGAAAAATTTATTAAAATATCTAGGATATTATACATTATTTTTAATAACTTTAGTTTTTATTACTAGTTTACTTAATTTAATTGGTGTTAATTCCACAATAACTAACCTTTTAATATTTATATTTAATATTAGTTTATTCTTTATATTTGGTCTTAAAAATGGTAAGAAAGCAAGTAATAAAGGTTATCTAGCTGGACTTAAAGTTGGTGGTTTATTTTTACTTGTATTAATTATTATAAGTTTATTTACATCTAAAAATATATTTAGTTTAAGCACATTTATTTACTATTTAGTTTTAATATTAGCAAGTACTCTAGGTGGATCTCTTGGCATAAATAAAAAGAGTGAATAAAACACTCTAGTTTATAAATACGTATTCATTATTTTTTAAAGTAACATAAGCATCTTCACTATAATACTCTTTGGTAACAGGATTTACCTGTTTTTCTAAATATTTTAAATCATATAGTTCTTTTAATGTAATAGTATCGTTATTGCATTTCTTTTCTATTTTACACTTTTTAGCTGCCTCAATGATATATTTTTCTTCCACCAAAAGTAATTTATCATTATGATTATCTACTACTTTAAATGAAGTAACACCAATAACTAAGCCAAATATTATAATAATTGTTGCAGAAATAATCCACTTATTCATGCTTTTCTCCGTAATAATTTTTAACGAATTCATCTCTATATTCTTCCATTGTACCAGTTTTAATATTTTCTCTTATATTTTTCATAATTTGGTGTAAAAAATATATATTGTGAATTGACAAAAGTCTAGCACCGAAAGTTTCATTTGCTGTAATCAAATGTCTGATATAAGCTTTAGTATAGTTTTTACAAGCATAACAATCACAATTATCTACCGGAGTAAAATCTTCTTTATATTTACTATTTTTTAAATTAATTTTACCATATTTAGTATAAGCATGACCATGTCTTGCTAGTCTAGTTGGACTTACGCAATCAAATATATCAATACCACGCATAGAATTTTCAATTAAATCTATTGGATCACCAACTCCCATTAGATAACGAAGTTTATCTTCTGGCAAATATGGAGTTGAATATTCAACCATTTTATACATGGTTGGTTTATCTTCACCCACAGATGTACCTCCAACAGAATAACCATCAAAATTCATCTTAACCAGTTCTTCTGCACAGTGTCGTCTCAAATCTGGATATTCTCCCCCTTGAACAATACCAAATAATAATTGATCATTATCCTCTTTAACAGCTTTACCACGAGCTGCCCATCTAAGAGTTCTTTCTACACTTTTTTCCATATATTCATGAGTACTTGGCCATTTAACACATTCATCAAAACTCATCATAATATCACTACCAAGTTTAGTTTGAATCTCTATTGACTTTTCCGGAGTTAAAAATAAATTATCACCATTTAAGTGATTTTTAAACTTAACTCCTTCTTCACTTATATCCTTTGGTTTAGCCAGAGAAAAAACTTGAAAGCCACCAGAGTCTGTTAAAATCGGGCCATCATAATTCATAAACTTATGAAGTTTACCAGCTTTATCCACAATATCCTCACCCGGTCTAAGCCACAAATGATAAGTATTAGCAAGAACAATACCAGAGCCAATTTTCTTTAATTCTTCCGGAGATAAAGTCTTAACTGTTGCATTTGTACCAACAGGCATAAACATCGGAGTTTCATAAGTTTTACCATTATACGTAATTTCACCAAGTCTTCCCATTGTTTTATTATCTTTATATCTTAATTTAAATTCTAGTTTCATAAAAACACATCCATTCATATCCATTTTACCAAAAAATATAAAAAAGTTAAATAAAAAAGATAGACAAAAATAATATTTTATCGTAAAATGATATTAAGGTGATAAAACATGGCTAAAGATATAGCATTAATTTTCATAATTTTCTTTTCAATTTCTGGCATTTGTTTTTACAAATGGATCATGATTCATACTAGAATAAAACAAATGGATTTAATAAAGTGTCAAGTTACTGATGTTATAAATAGAACAACATATCAAAAAAATATTTATGACTATCATTATGCGTATAAAGTTGATAACGAAGAATATGGTACTAGCGACAGATTAAAATATAACCTACTATGGAAACCTAAAATAAATGATGAACTAAACATGTATGTATCAAAAAATAATCCCAACAATACTATATCTCCATGGCAAACATATCTTTATAAATTATATTTTATTGTAATGATTATATCTTTTATAATTCCCTTTATTGTAAGCCTTTAAGGCTTTTTTATTTTTCTTTCTTTTAATTTAAGAAGTATTAAATAAAGAGAACATATTATATCTTCATACTCAATATTTATACTTTCATTTATATTTTTAAATAGTAACCATTTACTTTTTACCTTTTTACTAAAACTTAATTTAATTATTTTCTTATTAATAGTATCAAAATCAGTTTCACTAGAAATACTATTATACAAGTTTTCTAAAGCTAGACCTAAATTATGAACATTAATATCATCATAATAAAGTAAATATAAATTATATAAATCAATAGCATTAACATTTAAATTATTAGTAATTTTATAAAATAAATCTGCAAGTTTTTCCTCTTTAGTATATGACTTTATAATAATCCTTTTCTTTAGAGTTTTAAGTATTAATACTTCTTCTATTCCATCAGGAAATTTTTTCAAAGCATTACCAACATCTAAATCCATAAGCCACTTTGAGCCCTTATAATTTATAGCTATTTTAGCATTATATAACTGATAATCTTTTGTATGATATACCTTTTTTACTTGTAAAACATTAAATTTTGCTTTTTTATAATGTTTAAATATAGTACTTAAGAATATATTAACAGAATACATATTTATTTTAATATTATAAAGATTTATTGCTAAGTTATCTAAATCTTTATATACTACTTTGTTTTTATATCCGCTTTCATTAATTGCCTCTAAAAAGTAATCTTTAAAAATACTTGGATATATACAATTACTTCCAAACCTTTTTTCTTTCATAATAACCTCATCTTTCTTATTTCCCCATTATATTCTTCTATTAAATATTTATTTTGGCATAATGTACCTCCTTCGAATGTATATTAAAGCACATTTAAAATGCGATATTTGTTGCTTTTTGTCGAACTCCTCAAAAAAATTAATTTTTTCATAAAAAAACACTTATTTTTTTCAAAATAAGCATTTAAAATTAACGTAATATATCAATTTTCTCTTTTTTAGTTATAAGCTTAGTTGCTTTTGATACATGATATTCATGTTTAATAGAATTTATTATATTTTTTTAATATATATGTTTTTTTCTATTAAAAGAATCGGAGTATTGCCTTTTAACAATTATCTAATACTTTTAAATTTTAAACTAACAATACTTTCAACATGATAAGTATAAGAAAATAAATCACAAACATATGAATCTATTATTTCATAATCATCAAGTAATTTCAAATCTCTTACTTGCGTATGATAATCACATGAAATATACATTATTTCTTCTGGTAATCGCTTATTTATAAAATTAATAGTATCTTCGCTTAAACCAGCTCTTGGGGGATCAACAATTAATTTATTAAAGTTTATATCTAAATTTTTAATATCTCCTGCATCACTATAAATAAATAAAGCATTAGTTAAATTATTAAGTTTAGCATTTGAATTTGCATTATCTACAGCATTTTTATTTATTTCAACTCCTACAACTTCTTTAGCTTTCCTAGCAGCACTGAGACTCAATGTTCCAACTCCTGAATACAAATCTAAAACAATATCACCTTCATTTACAAAATCTTGAGCTAATTTAAACATTTTAGCACATACTAATCTATTTACTTGAAAAAAAGCATCATAAGCCACATTATATTTAATATCATTTACTTCTTCGATAAAATAGTTATCTTTATAAATAGTTTTATTATTTAAAATAATCCCTTTTAAATTTTTTATATCTTTAATTTTGGATATCTCTACATTATCATTTGTACTAATTATTATAAGAACTTCATCTTTATAACTACTTCTTATAATAACTTCACCATTTATAATATTTAAACTAGGTATTAACTTAATTACTTCATTTATTTTATTTTCTGCAAGAAGGCACTTATTAATTTCTACGATTTCATGACTATTATTTTTAAAATAACCTATTTTTCTATTTACTATTTTTAAGGTAATTTTATTTCTATAATTATAAGGTCTATCATTTTTTATTATACTTGGATTTATCAAAAGACCATTCTTTTTAAAATAATTTATTACATTATTTTGTTTTTCTAAAAGATTTTCATCATAACGAAGCATTTGATAACTGCATCCTCCACATCCACCAAAATATGGGCACGGTGGAACTACCCTATTTTTTGAAGGTTTTATTATTTTAACTATTTTACCTTCATTATAGTTTTTCTTTTCTTTGGTTATTTCAATTTCTAAAACATCTCTGGGGATACTAAATGGTACAAAAGTAACTTTATCATCTACATAGCAAATGCCTCTTCCAAAATCATCAAATCTTAAAATTTCAACTTTCATAAACATCACTAACAACATTTTAGCATAAATACCACTATTTGGTAAATATTATAAATGGTGATTTAGGTGAATAAGATTATAAATAGACTTCAAAACGAATTTAATAAAAGTCCTGACTTAGTAATTAAAAGTATTACTATCAATATATTTAAAAAAATCTATATTGCATATTTAGAAACTGTTTCAAGTAGTAATAAAGTAAACGATTATATCTTAAAAAATTTAATTTTAAAAAAAGACAATATTACGAAAGGTAATATAGCTTCATTTATTGCTGCTCCGAATACTTTAGAAATTAAAAATACAGATAAATGTGAATTTTACCTAACAAATGGCTTTAGTTTAGTAATAATAGATAATAAAATACTAGCAATTGAAACAAGAGCTGATATTAATAGAGCTGTATCAGATAGCCAAGTTGAATCATCTATTAATGGGCCAAAAGATGCATTTACAGAAAATATTCAAATAAATATTGGACTTATTAAAAGAAGAATTAAATCCAGTACCTTAAAAACTGAAAATAGAACAATTGGTAGAAAAACCCTAACTAATATAAGTGTTCTTTATTTTGAAGATATAGCCGATAAAAAACTAGTAGATAATATTTTAGAAAAAATTGACACTATTGATATTGATGGAATTGTTGACTCTTCATCTATTGGATTTTTACTTGAAGATGAAAATAAAAGTGTATACCCAACTTACATGCAAACAGAAAGACCTGATATTGTTGCAACCTCTCTTTTAGAAGGTAAAATAGCTATTGTGGTAGATACAACTCCATTTGTTTTAATAATTCCAGCTTTTTTCATAGATTTTATTAATCCAGGAACAGATAATTATAACAAAGGTAAAAATATTAATTTTATTAAAATACTTCGTATTAGTGCTTTTTTAATATCAATGATGGCTCCATCAATATATATCGCAGTTATGAATTATAATCAAGAAACAATACCTACTAATTTGTTATTAAATTTTGCGATCGAGCGTGGTGGTGTACCATTTCCTACTATTATTGAAACTTTAATTATGCTCTTTGTTTGTGAAATTTTAAAAGAAAGTGACTTAAGATTTCCATCAAGTTATGGTTCAGCTATATCCATACTTGGAGCTATAGTTTTAGGTGAAGCATCAGTTTCAGCAGGCATTGCCTCCCCGATTACCATTATTGTTATTGCCGTAACATTTATTTCAAGTCTAACATTTACCACGTTTGAAATAAATAACGCTTTAAGATATTTTCGAGCCATTTTTATCTTATTATCAGGATTATTTGGTTTATACGGAATAACTTTAGGACTATTTTATTTTCTAATATATACGACAACCTCAAAATCATTTAATAAACCATATTTTGCGCCAATATCTCCATATAATAAAGAATATTTTAATAATTCAGTTCTAAAAAAATCTTTAAAGAAAGATACAAGAAGAAGTACCTTATTTACTCATACAAATATTATTAAGCAAACGGAGGACTTATGAAAAAAATACTAATTTTAATTATTTTACTTTTTACTTGCACCAGTTGTTATGATTACAAAGAAATAAACAATTTAGCTATTATAAGTGCTATCGGCGTAGATTATGATAATGATAAATATATTATAACTTTAGAGCTTTTAAATGATCAGATAGATAAAGACTCATCAAAAATAACTTCCTACACTAAAGTTGGCTCAGGTGATACCTTAACAAGTGCCATTGAAAGTGCTGCAGATAAACTAGCTAAACAACCCCTTTTTAATCATATAAAACTTATGGTATTAAGTGATACCATAGTTCAAAACAAATTTGATAATATTATAGACCTATTCTTAAGAAATACCTATTTCAGGGAAAATTTCTATGTTATATCTTCGATGAATACAAAACCAGATATGCTACTTAATAATACTACAGATGAAAATCCTGTTGCAAGTAATGCCATAACAAGTTTACTAGAAAATGTAAGTTATTCTTCAAATACAAATGTACTAAAAAAATTTGATGAAATAGTTGAAGAAGTAACAACATTTGGAATAGACACTTGTTTTTCTAATATAGATTTAAAAGAAACAGAATTTATAATAAATGGCATGATAATATTTAAAGACTATGATTACAAAGAAACATTAAATAATGATTATGTAAAACTATATAATCTTTTAAGAAATGAATTTGATAGACCCACTTTTACAATAAAGTATGACAATTTAGATTTTACAGTTGCTATAAATAATGGAAAACTAGATAGTTCTATAGAAAATGGAGTTATAAATATTAAAGGTAATTTAATGGGAAGAATACTTGATAATGATCCCAATTTTAATATTAGAAATAAAGACAATTTAGAAAAATTAGATAATAACTTTAGTGAATTATTAAATGAACAATTACAAGAATTTATAAAAACTATACAAGAAAGTGGCAGCGATATTTTAGGAATCACAGAAAAATATTATAAAAAAACAAGAAAAAAAGATAAAGAATATTGGCAAAAACTAGACATAAAATCTAATATTAATTTTTATATAAACAAAAAAGGACTAATATACGAGGTGGAAAAAGCATCATGAAAAAAAATACTAATTTATTCATTTACTTTTTAGCTCACTTTCTATTTCTAGGTGGTGGTTTTGCTAGAATTTGTGAGCTGAGTAACACAGATACCTGTATAGCATTTATTCTAGGAACCTTAATTGGAATTATAATACTTTTCTTAATAAATAAAGTTTCTTCAGATGTTCCATTCAAAGAATATATCAAGAAAAATACATTTTTAAATATTATTATAAAACTTATATTCTTAATTTATATTTTATTTAATTTACTTATTTTATTTGTTATTCTATCTGGATTCTTATATTCGTATTTTCTAACATTTACTCCATCACTTATATCCTGTTTACCATTTTTAATTTTGGCATCATTCCTTGCGTCAAAAAAAATAAAAGGTATTTATAATGTAGCATTTGTTTTAATATTTTTTAGTCTATTTATAATTGTTTTAAAAACACTTCTTTTAACTAATGAATTTCATTATGACAATTTATTTCCTATTTTAGCTGTTAAAACAACCTCAATATTTAAAGCATCACTAATATATGCCGTAATATCAACAAGTCCAATATTTACCTTGATAAATGAAAAACTAGAATTTAAATCTAGTTTAAAATATTATTTACTTTCTTCATGTACTTTAATTATGGTAGCATTCACAATTAGTCTAATTCTGGGAGAAATGATAAATGTATATAGTTACCCTGAATATACAATACTAAGGAGAATTAGGTTCTTTAAATTTATTGAAAATATAGAAAACTTTATATGTATCAATTGGTTCTTTGATTTATTTATTTCTTTAAGTATATTTATTCTTAAAATAAAAGAAACATTAAATATAAAAAACAATATAGTGCCATTTTTAATGTCTTTTGGAATTCTTTATTTAGTAAATACTTATTTTTCTAACAATTTTTATAATGCCATGATTTTATACAATGTTTTTCCTTATGTATGCGGTGGTTTTATAATAATATTTATTTTATTGTTTAGTATAAAGAAACTATCAAATAAATAATAAAAAAATAATCATACGATTTTAACCCGTATGATTATTTTTAATTTGACATTATTTTTTCTTTAACAAGTTTACTAACTAATGACATATCAGCATTTTTACCTACTAGAAGCTCACCAACTTTTTTCATTACAAGTCCCATGTCCTTCATACTTGTAGGTTTAATTTCATCTATAGCTGATAAAACTATTTTTTCTATTTCTTCTTCACTTAATTCTTCAGGTAAATAAACAGATAATACAGATATTTCTTTTTCTAGTTTTTCAACTTCATCTTCTTTATTATATTTCTTATATTCTTCCAAAGAATCTTTTCTTACTTTAACTTGTTTTTTTAAAACAGCAGCTATTTCATTATCATCTAGCTCATGTTTTTTAGATATTTGTTCTAATTGTAAAGCACTTTTAAGCATTCTAAGCACAGATAATTTAAAAGTATCTTTGCTTTTCATTGCATTTTTTAAATCTTCATTAATTTTTTCGTACATAATTAGCCTCGATTTCTTTTATGAGAGTTTTTAATTCCTTCTTTTATTTCATTTCTTCTTCTAACGCCTGGTTTTTCATAATGTTTTCTTTTCTTTATTTCAGAAGGGACTCCACTTCTTGCAACTTTTGCTTTAAACTTTTTTAATGCTAAATCAACATTACCATTTTGCACAACTACCTTTGTCAAATTCATTCCCTCCCTTCTTGTTACAATAAATATTATAACATCAGGTTTAAGCATTATCAACATTTTTCTTCAAATTTTGCACTATTTTCGCAAAGTTATGCTAGTATTTACCACAAATATTACTTTTTTCTTATTTAATCAAGTTATATTTTCTATCTTCATCCAAAGACAAATACCAATCTGTACCAAAAAGGCATAAGCCTTTTTAAATTTTACATAAAGTTCTTCCAAGCAATCTTCTAACAGATGAACCCACTTCATAACCAATATCATATATTGTTTTACCAAGTCTAGCAATAGAATTGAAAAACGTTGCAGTGAATCCTCCACCATCAATAACAGCTAACTCTTCATTTTTTAATATCATAATTTTCCTCCTTAGTTACATTTTTTAGGATTTACAAATCCGTTTAAGAACCCTAATAAAAAGGTTCCAATACCGCCAATTATAAACCAAATTGACCTTCCTCCACCATTAATACTATTCATTTTTTCATTACTTAAAATCTCCATATTTACCTCCTAAAATAACAATTTTAAAATTTTTTTATATACTTTTTCTTCATTATAAAAAATACATATTTCAAATACTTGGTTATTATTTAATCTTTCATCTATTTTCATTTTAACTATTTGATAATTAATAAAATTTTCTTCATCAAGTAACATATCACTTATCTCTTTAATTTCCACTTTATAATTATTACTTCCTATTTTTATATACTTTAGATTAGTTAACATATCAGGGGTTTGTATAGATATTTTAATATTTAATAATTCATCTTGTACATAACCATAGGTATTAAAACTTTCATACATGTTTAAATTTAAAACATATACTAAAAGAGTCATAAAAATTACAATTAAAACAAATAATCCTTTCTTACATGAATATTTTATATTAATTAAATCTAAATAGTTCATACAGCCTCCATACTAATAACCTTATCAAATACATTTGGATATTTTTTATGTGAAATATAAATTATTGTTTTATCTTTGTAATTATCTCGAATATTCTTCAAAATTTCCAATTCTAACTTTATATCAACTTCACTTAAAGCCTCATCAAGAATCAAAACATTAAAATCTTTTAGCACAGCTCTAGCTAAAATAATTCTTTGTTTTTCTCCTCCCGAAATATTACCTTCATCACTTCCAATTAAACTTTCATATCTAAAAGTTTTTTTATTTGCAACATCATCAACTTTACAAATTTTGCAAATTTTATCAAAGTTTAAATCAGATACTTTATTACCAAAAGTAATATTTTCTTTAATAGAACCAGTAAATATATTTTCATTTTGACCAACGTATACAATATTTTCTCGAATAGTTTTTATACTCAAATCTTTATAATTCATTTTTCCAAATAATATATCCCCGGTATAATCCGTTATATATTTATTTAAAATACTACATAAGGTTGATTTACCTGAACCAGATGCGCCTTGTAAAAGAACAAACTCGCCTTCTTTAATATTTAAGTTTACACTTTTTAAAACATTTTGATATTTATTATAAGAATAATTTAAATTATTTATTGATATATCATAACCATCAGTTGAAGTTTTTTCACCTAATATTTCCGCACGAACACCTAAAAAGTCATTAATTTTAGTAATACTAGCCTTCATAAAACTATATTTAGGTATGGAATCCACAATATTTTTTAATGGTTCAAAATAAAGATTAAGTAAAGCATTAAAAGTAATCAAATCAATCATATTGATAATACCTTTATAAACAAAGTAAAACCCAAAAGTATTTATGAGAAAAAAGCCTATTTCATAGCAAGATACTTTAAATATATTTATTTTATTTAAAATAGTATTAACTTTATAAGTGTCATATAAATAGTGAGTTAATTTTCTTTCTATCTTATTTAAAGTGCCATCAACAGCATCCAAATTTTTAATACTATTAATCATTTTGATATTTTCTAAAACAGTATTATTAAATTCTGATTCAATTGATATATTCTGATATGCTTTTTCAAAAATACTTTTTTTAGTTATAATTCCTACAAATAAGTAAAAAATAGTTGTTAGAAAAAGTATTAAAAATAATTTACTACTTATTCTTATTAATAGAAATGTTGTTATTACTACTATTAAAAAATCTAAAGTATAAGTAATAAAGATCTCCGTAATTAAACCTTTAATACTTGTAAGTTCATTTACTCTTGAAAGTATTTCTCCAGATTTTCTAGAAGTAATAACATTTAAAGGGAGATTAAATAAATGTTTTAGAAAATCAGATGTAATCAAACAATCAATATTTTTATTTAAATGATTTTCTAAATAACTACGATAATAAGTAAGAAAAAGCTTAAAGCAAGTAAATATTGCAAAAACAAGAACCAATACTTTCAAATAGTTTATTGGATACTTATTTAAATAGAGAGAATTAAACATTTGAAAGTAATAACCTAAAGCTATTGTAAAAATTGTTAAAAGAAAACTAACTAAAACAATAATTTTAATCAAGTTCTTTTCAGAAATAAAAACTTTTTTAAATATTGTAAATAATGTTACATCATTTTTTAAAACCATTATTTTTTGCTTAGGATAAAAAATTAAAACCACACCACTCCATTCTTTTTGAAACTCCCAAAGAAACTTTACCACCTTACCTTTCGCCGGATCCATTAATATAATTTTGTCTTTAGTGACTTTCTCAATAACTACATAATGACTATATCCTTTTTTCAAATTCAAATGAGCAATGGCAGGTAATCTTTTAATATCATTTAAATTTTCTACTTTCATTCCAACAGCATCAAATCCATATTTTTGACTTGCAAGAACTAAATTAAGAGCAGTAGTCCCCTCATTACTAGTTCTAGCATCTAACCTTAATTGTTCAAGAGGAACATTACCTTTATAATATCTAATTATAGATAATAAAGAGCAAACTCCACAATCTTTTTCATCTTGTTGTCTAACAATCTTCATTCTAATTTCTCCCTTCACTTTATATATTTCCTAAATGGACCAATTTTTCCCCCTTATTTTTTAAACTTTTTTGCAAAAAAATTTCTGTGGCTAAAATTTGCACAGAAATATCTAATAATAATTATAAAAATATTTTTATTTTTTAAATATATACATTATGTAAACAAATGTAAAGTTTATTCTATTTCGACTTTTTTCGATGAAATATGACAACAAAGAAAAACAAAATTACTACCAAGCATACAAATGATATTATATAAGGCATATTCTCATTTGCTTCTTTATCACTTTTAGCTACTAAAACATCTTCATATTTCATAACATTTTCTATCTTTTCTTTATAAACCTCTAAGGTATAAACATTTTTTTCTTCTTCACTTGTTACTTCCAAAAAGACATAATTAAGTCCATAATTTAAAATCTCATTATTTACAATTTTAATTTCATCAGTATCCCTAATTTTATATTCTATTTCTAATGTATCTACATCACTTGCGACATTAACTGTATAATTATTTACATACTTATCAAACTTTAAAAACATATTTCCATTTAATATTTTCAAATCTAAAAGCACACTATCACTTCCCATAGATAGTGTGCTCAAAAAATATCAAATTATTTTCAAAAGTATTTCATTCATTACATAAATATAAATTGGATTAATAAAAATATAATCTTTTTTCTTTATTAATTCTTTACTTTTTAATAGTGGTTTCACATTATAAACTTCTTCAAGTTTTTTACCAAACTTATTTTTAAAATCTGTTAAATTTATTCCATCTATTTTTCTTAAACCTAGCATTATTTCATAATCCATATTTTCTTTTTCACCAATAATTTCTCTGTCTTCGACGTAATTTCCGAGTAAATAATTTTTTAGAGTCTTCGTATTCGTATATCTTATTTTATCTAAATAACCAGAAGCTCCCAACCCAAATCCGTAATATTCTTCATTATTCCAATATACTAAGTTATGAATACTTTCAAAACCTTTTTTAGCAAAATTACTAACTTCATAGTGATGAGACCCACTTAATTTATTTTCAATATATTTATACATTTCATAATCAAGTTCTTCTTCCATAACAGTAATTTTATTAACATAAGCTTTAGTGTGTTCTTCTAAAATTAAACTATACGTACTTATATGTTCAGGCTCTAGTTTTAAAAACATATTTAAATCTTTTTTTAACGCTTTTAGAGTTTCACCAGGTATTGCATACATTAAATCCAAATTAATATTATTAAACCCGAGCTTTCTACATAATTTAATTTTTGCTTCAGCATCTTTAAAATCTGCTTTTCTTTCCATAAATTTAAGTTTATTCTCATCAAATGATTCAATGCCTATACTAAGTCTATTTACACCATAGCTTTTTAAAAGTAATAAAAGTTGTTCATTAATATCTTCAAGATTACATTCAAAAGTAAATTCTAATAAATTTCTTATATTAAAAACTTTAGTCATCTCAAGTAAACTTTTAATTTCATGAAAAGCAAGACTACTTGGAGTTCCTCCACCAATATATATAGTTTTTATTTCATCCCCCATATATCTATCTTTAATTTCAGCTTTCAAAGTTTTTAAATAAGCATAAACCCATTTCTCATTATAAATAAATTTACAAAAATCACAATAAGAACATATTTTCTTACAAAATGGAATATGAATATAAACTGAAGATGCCATTATAGCCCTCTTTGTTCAGCATTTGCTTGTTCATCAAATAAACTTTCAAAGTCAAAATATCCATGATGACTATGTTCTTTAAATAATATTCCTACTTTTCTTAACATTTCTTCTGTAACAATTTCCGGAACTATATTATTAAGTTCATTTAATCTATTAGTTAAATCTCTATAAATTGTAAACTCAGTAGTGCCCAAAATATCAGCAATTTCTATAACAGTTTT
Organism: uncultured Mycoplasmatota bacterium; assembly: GCA_900551525.1. Taxonomy (GTDB): domain Bacteria; phylum Bacillota_I; class Bacilli_A; order RF39; family UBA660; genus Onthocola_B. The sequence continues at coordinate 39,147 of URWD01000001.1, read as the reverse complement.
ATTTTCTGTTGTCAAAAGTCTATAAGCTTCTAAAACACGTTCTCTAACTGATGCATCCTCAATTGACTTTTCTTTATTTTCTTCAATTTTTTCCATAACTTCCATGTATTTATTTGGAGCAATATATCTAATTTTTACTGTAAGATTATCACGAACTGTAACATAAGATTGACCAACAACTTTAGCAATTTGTCTATATGACATACCACTTAAATACATATCAGCTTGCTTTAATAAAAACATTTTCTTTTCTTCTTCACTCATTATTCATCACCTAAAACTGCTAAGAATGCTTCTTGAGGAACTTCAACAGTACCAACCATCTTCATTCTTTTCTTTCCTTCCTTTTGCTTTTCAAGTAGTTTTCTTTTTCGAGAAACGTCTCCGCCATAACATTTAGCTAAAACATTCTTTTTTAAAGCACTAATATTTTCTCTAGCAATAACTTTAGAACCAATACTTGCTTGAATTGGTATTTGAAACATTTGTCTTGGAATAAGTTCACGTAACTTCTTAACAATTGCTCTTCCCTTAGAGTAAGCAAAATCTTTATGAATAATTACACTTAAGGCATCTACAATTTCACCATTAAGCAAAATATCCATTTTAACTAAACTACTTTCTTTATATCCACATAATTCATAATCAAATGAAGCATATCCCTTTGTTGTGCTTTTTAATCTATCATAAAAATCATAAACGATTTCTGATAGCGGTATTTCATAGTGAACATCAATTCTTGTTGCATCAATATAATCAACTGACTTATATATACCACGCTTATTTTGACAAAGTTCCATAATTGCCCCAATATATTCAGATGGAGCAATTATATTTGTATAAATATAAGGTTCTTCAATATAACTAATTTTTGTTTTTTCTGGCATTTTTGATGGAGCATCAACATCTACTTTACTTCCATCAGTAAGGGTAACCTCATAAACAACACTTGGACTAGTAGCAATAATACCAATATTAAATTCTCTCTCAATACGAGTTATTATTACATCCATATGAAGTAATCCTAAAAAACCAATTCTAAAACCAAAACCTAAAGCTTCACTTGTTTCAGGTTCAAACGTTAATGCCGCATCATTTAATTTGAGTTTAATAAGTGCTTCTTTTAATTCTTCGTATCTGTTTGGTTCAGTTGGAAATATGCCTGAAAATACCATTGGCTTCATCTTCTTGTAGCCTTTGATTGCTTCATTTGCTTCACGGCCCACAACTGTAATTGTATCACCAACAGATACTGTACTTATATCTTTAATTGATGCTGCTATATATCCAACTTCACCACTTTTAAGTTCATTATATTTTTCCTCTTTTGGTGTATGAACTCCAAGTTCTACAACTTCAAAAGTACTTTTACTAGCCATCATTTTTATGGTATCACCAACATTTATTTTTCCATCAACAAGTTTAACTAGTAAAACAACCCCACGATAAGGATCAAAATATGAGTCAAATATTAAAGCTCGCGTAGGTTTATTTATATCAATATTAGGTCCAGGCACCTTTTCAACAACAGCATGAAGTATTTCTTCAACACCTTCACCTGTTTTAGCACTACACAAAATAATATCTTCTTCGTTAAAACCTAAAACTTCCACAAGTTCTTTTTTTACTCTTGGAATATCAGCATTTGGTAAATCTATTTTATTTATAACAGGAATAATAGTTAAATCTTGTTCCATAGCAAGGTATAAATTAGCTAGTGTTTGAGCTTCAATACCTTGAGCAGCATCAACAACTAAAATAGCGCCTTCACAAGCTGCTAAACTTCTTGAAACTTCATAAGAAAAGTCAACATGACCTGGAGTATCAATTAAGTTTATAACATAATCTTCATTTTTATAATGATAATTTAACTTCACAGCATTAAGCTTAATTGTTATACCTCTTTCTCTTTCCAAATCCATATTATCAAGAATTTGCTCTTTCATTTCTCTTTTAGAAACTGCACCAGTAAGTTCCAAAAGTCTATCTGCTAAAGTACTCTTACCATGATCTATATGAGCAATAATTGAAAAATTTCTAATATTTTCGTTTTTCATTTCCAACACCTGTTATTATTTTACCAGAAAAATAGCTAAAAGTCATTATTTTTTACATACAAAAACCTCGTAAAAACGAGGTTTAATTTTCTTCTGGTGGAGAATGTGGGACTCGAACCCGCGACCCCCACGGTGCAAGCGTGGTGCTCTAGCCAACTGAGCTAATTCCCCAGGAACAAAATTATTTTATCATATATCGATAAAATAATCAAGCTATTTTTGCACATCTTCTACAATTTTTATTAATCCAGCTTCAACTTCTTCAAGTGCTCTACCTAAAGGTTTCTTATTTTTATAATCAGCTTCCTTCATTTGATAGTGATTATTTTCAAGCATTTGCTTACTTCTTTTTGAAGCTACATGAACTAATTTGTACTTAGAATCTACGATGTTTAATAGTTTATCTATTGATGGATATAACATAACATTCACTCTCCCTTTTCATTAATATGATACTCACATTATTAATATTAATCAAGCAAATCGACAAAATTTGACACAAATTTTACACTTCTAATTAATTTAACACAACCGCAGTCACTTTATCATTATCTTTAGTTAATTTAATTTTAATATCATTTAAATCTTTTTCTTCATTTCTAGGATCATTAACTTTTCCATTTTCATTAGATATAATAGCATTTTTTTCAACTAAATCACCAACAGTTAGATAAGCAACCTTATCTTTTTCAAATAAACTTTCATCAGTCATAGCATAAATGCTTGCTTGTTTTTCAATTGCAGATATTTTTTCTTCATATAGTTCTTCTTCAAAATTAACATTAACTTTACCGGAAATAATCCATGTAGCAGCAAAATAACCTACACTAAATACTGCTAAAACCACAACTAATTCAATTACTGTATATCCATTCTTTTTCATTTCTCGTTCCCTTCTGCTTTACTAAATCCACGAAGTTCCCATAAAGGAAATTCATTTCTTATTTTAATTATTTCAGTAAGCATCTTTTCCTTAAGTTTATCTCCTTTAAATTCAAATAATCTGACAACTGTTTCTTCTAAAGTATTTTTAGCTATATCTTCTTCATTTATTTTATTATATAAATAAGGAATGACAATATTAACATCTACAAACTCTATATCATTTTTCTTAAATACATAATAATTTTTAAGCATTTTAATAAATTTCTTATAAGATTTAATATTATGATGATACAAACTTCTACCTAAAGCAATATATTCTTTGGTTGTAAACTTTTTATAATTTTTGTCTTTAAAATATTTGTCAATTCTTTTCTTATTGCTAAGTTTATTACTTATAAGTCTATCTTCTGTTACAACATAATCTTTTTTATAATAAAAATTAATCATTTTAAATATATTATCTTTTTCTTTTACATCATTAATTAATTCATTAAAGTAAGAAATATCTACTACTCCATAAGCAATAATAATGCCATCTACAAAATCATAAACATTAGTCCAATAACCAATATGTTTTTGAACTACTTTATCTTTAAGTATTTCATTTAATTTTATATTCTTTGGTATTTCTAAAGTATCATTTAATAATAAAATATACTTGCTTTTTAAAAAGTTTATTAAAGATCTATTATTATTTAAACTTTCCATAGAGCTTTTTTTAACCATTTCTTTTAATGCTAAATAATCCCTTTTATCTAAAGACATTATTATTCCTTTAGCATAATTTTCTTTAACATTATCAATTAAATCTATAAGTACATCTTTTTTACTTTTTGTATCTTCTATTTTTTTATAACCGTATATATCACATAATTTATTATAATCATTTATTATATTTATAAGTTCATTTTTCTTTAGTTTATTTAAATATTCTTTATAATTTAATTCACTTTGGAACATATTATCACCACACAAGAATATTATATAACATTTTTAAGTATTTTTCTATGGTAATTATGTGAAATTTGTAAATTATTCAATTACTATATCTAAAATATATTTAAAATCTTCAAAACTTACATTAGTACTTTCAATATCATAATATATACCATTATCATGAAACTCAGTAAAATATGTATTTTCATATTTATAAATAGTTACTTTCTTATTTTTAATACTTGATTGTTTACTACTTTTAGTTTCAAAGAAATAATCACGAAGTGGTTTTTTATCTTTATCAAAAGATACTGTAATTTTTCCTTTTTCATCCTTATTTTTATAAGCATAAATAAGATTATGAATTTTACTAAATGGATTTTCATCCTCATTTTCAGTAATAACAAAATAAATATCAGTTTCATAATTTTTTAATATTTCATCGTCATTTTCATAAAGACTTTTACTTCTTTTTAAAAATGGATAAGCCTCTTCTAAATCATCACTAAAATAAATATTCGTAGACTCATTAATATTCATTATTGTTACATCAATATCATTATTTCCAAATGTCTTTACTTCATTAATATAAATATTATCATCATAAGTATTATTTTCTTTAAAAACATTGGTTTTAAATTTAAATAACACTATTCCAATGCATATAATAATTAAAACTGAATATTTAAGCACACCATAATAATTATTTTTTTTCTTATTTGTTACATACCTATAAACATCTTCTTTATTTATTTTTTCATCAAAAATATCTTTTAAAACTTTTTTAGTCATTACTTATCCTCCTTAACTCTTTTAAAGTTCTATAAATATAATTTTTAACATTTGACTCAGTTAAATTTAAAGTATCAGCTATTTGTTTGATAGTAAAATCTTCATAATAATAAAGATACATTATTTTAGATACATTTCCGCCTTTCTTTTTTAAATAATTCCAAACTAATTCTGTATCAAACTTTTCCATTACACTTTTTTCCAAATTAATGTTATCGCTAATATTATCATAAAGTACTTCATCGCTTTTTTTCATAAATTTAAACCTATAATATTTTTTCATAACATTTTTTGCTATCCCAAATACATAGTTTTTATCTTTAACTTTACCAATATTTTTATATACTTCAAGATAAATATTTTGAAGTATATCTTGAACATCGCCAATATTATTACTACTTACTACTACATATCTAGAAATATCCCTATAACTTTCATTATAAACTTCATCAAACTTTTCTAAGGCTTTTTGACTAGTCATTTTTATCACCTCGCATATAAAGTGTCATAATTTTCTAAAAAAGTTTCAAAAAAACAATTAGTTTTTCATTTACTAATTGTTTTTAGCCAAATATCTATATCACTACTTGTGGCATTCTCAGAAAAACGATATCCTTCATGCCATGTTCCTCCGCTTGATATAGATTTTAAATTTTTAGCACTATCACCTAAACCACTAGATGCTGAAGTACATACAGGATAAATATTTTTATTATCAAAAGTATTACCCATTACAAAACTTGATACTGGATAGGCCGCTATTCCCCACCAAATTGGATAAGCTATAATAACATTTTCATAACTATCAAAGTTATCTGGAACCACTTTTTCAAGTAAAATATGTCTTTTTGCTTCATCATCATGCTCTTTAGAAACCCTTGAATTTTTATCATTATAATCTAAGTCTTCATCTGTATATTTTTCTTGGGGCACTATTTCAAACATATCGGCATCAAGTTTTTTTGCTATTCTCTCTGCTAAATTTTTAGTATGATTTTGAGCTGAAAAATAAACAACTAAAGTTTTACCACTTAGCACATCTTCACTTATTTCATTTTCATTATTTTTTAAACGTACTCCAATAACTGCAACTATTGCCATCACTGCAGATAGTATTATCATTATTATTCTATTTCTTGTATTCATAATAACCTTCCTTTTCTAGTAATTTAATTTTATTGTTTATGCCACCACCATAACCAGTAATTTTATTATTTGCACCCATAACCCTATGACAAGGAATTATAATGCAAATTGGATTTCTACCCACTGCACCGCCAACAGCTTGAGCAGACATTCTTTTTATATTTTTCTTTTTAGCAATACATTTTGCTATATCACCATAACTTATTACTTTGCCATATGGAATTTTCTTTATATACTCTATTACTTCTAAAGTAAATCTACTCAAATTTTCTAATTTATATGAAGGTATAAAATCAGGTATTTTGCCTTCAAAATATAAATCTAACCAATTACTTGTTTCTTTAAAGATATCTAAACATTCTTCTTTTGCATTTTTTTCTATTTTTTCTATATCATTAGAATTTTGAAATACTAAAGCTGTTAAGTATTTTCCGTCTGATGTCATAACCATATTATCAAAACCAGATGGGGTTTCATAAAACCATATATACATTAATATTTATAAAATCCTTCCCCGCTAGACTTACCGAGCTTTCCTTCATCAATATAATTTTTAAGTAACTTTTCCATACCTTTAAAGTTATACGGTGCTAGAAATTTAGGAATTTTAACATACATTAATACAATATCATACGCTGTTTTAAGTCCAACTGTATCAAGTATTTCAAATGGTCCTTTTGGTGATCCAGTTCCTCTTTTCCAAGCTGTATCAATACTTTCTACATCACTTATGCCATTTACAAGTAAATCAAGACCAGAAAACAAAAGTGGAATTAGCATTGAATTAAGTAAATATCCCGATTTTTCTTTTCGAAGTGGAAGTGGTACCATCCTAATACTTTTAGCAAAATCTATTACTTCTTCAAAATATTTTTCATTAGTACCTTTATGCATCATTACTTCAACAATATTATTTTTCCATATTGAATTAGCAAAATGAAGTGCTAAAAACTTATCCTCTCTTTTCGTAAACTTTGCAAGTTTACTTGGAAGCATCGTTGATGAATTAGTAACTAGTATTGTTTTTTCTGGAAGAAGTGATGCTATTCTTTGATAAATTTCTTTTTTAGCTTCAAAATCTTCACTCATAGACTCAATTACTAAATCAGCATCACAAACAGATTTTTCTAAATCAATTTCAAAATTGATTTTATTTAGAACTTCTTCAACGATTTTTAAAGATTTACTAGCATTAAATTTATCAAAATCTGCTATACCTAAAGACCAAGTATTGATATCTTTATCTTTTTTCATCATATTTATAGCATCAATATAAGATTTCTTTACATCTTCAAGTTTTTTCTTACATCTTTTAACACTTTCTTTACTTCTCAAATAAATTGTGACATTATATCCACAGTAGCATGTTTGAAATGCAATTTGACTACCTAATACTCCACCACCTAAAATTGTTATATTTTTCATAAAAACCTCACTTTCAAAATAATTATATAATAATAAACTTTCAAATACAAGAAAAAAAGCAGAATATATTCTACTTTTCCAATGTATCTTCCATTAATTTTTTTACTGTTTCATATAGCAAATTATTAGCTTCTTCAAGTTCCATATCCGTTACTTTAAAAGGCTTACCATATTTAATTACTAAATTTTTACTTCTAAAAATGTAATCACCAGTAATCCCAAATGGCACTAAATAAGCATCAGTTTTTTTGGCCATCGAAACAGCACCAAATTTGAAAGGAAGTAAAAACTCTTGAGTTTTATTTCTAGTGCCTTCAGGAAAAAGACCAATAGCTCCTCCATTTTTAAGAGTTTCAATTGCTTCTCCTTTTGCTTTACCATCATGAACACTTCGATCTACAGAAATACATCCAACTGCTTTAAAGAACCATCTTGTCTTTCTATTATCAAAATATTCCCTTTTTGCCATATATTTAATAAATCTTTTGGTAGAAATAATTGATAAACATTGATCATATAAATGCTTATGATTACCTACTATTAATATAGCACCTTCTTTTGGTATATTTTCTTTTCCAATTATTGTGGGATTATAATACCATTTAAAAAATGGTCCAAGTATAAATCTTCCAATTCTATATAAAATAGGCATTTTATTCATCGTAATCACCTCGAGTATCTTTTTGTAAACTCTTAAAATCTACTTTACCAAGTTTTGTTTTAGGAAGCCTTTTTCTAAAAACAAATTCAGCTGGTATCATATACTTAGATAATTTTTTCTTGCAATATGCTTTAATATCATCTTTAACAAACATAGCAATATAACCTTCTTTTAGAACTATAAAAGCTTTTGGCACTTCTTGTTTATAAGGATGAGGAACCCCAACAACAGTACATTGCAACACTGCAGGATGTGATTCAATAACTTCTTCAACATGTGATGGATACACGTTATATCCACTTGAAACAATCATTCTTTTAAGTCTTCCTTTATAAAAAACAAAACCATCTTCATCCATATAACCTAAATCACCAGTATGAAGCCAAACATGTCCATCTTTATGTACTTGAAGTGCAGTATTCGTTTCACTTTCATCATTTAAATAACCTTGCATAAAAGCTTTTGAATGAACACATATTTCCCCGACTTTTCCATATTTTAAAGTTTCTCTAGTTGCTGGATCAATAATCTTAACTTGATTTCCTGCAAGTGGTATGCCAACTGAACCAGATTTATTTACATCATCACAAGCAAGACAAACAGCTGCCAGAGCCTCAGATAGTCCATATCCTTGAGTAATTTTTCCTGGTGAATTATGTTCTTTTAAATATTCATTCATTTTATTTTCCAAAGATTTAGGTAGAATGTCTCCGCCAGAAACAATATACTTCAAATTTGATAAATCCAAATTCTTAACATTATTATTACTCATTAAAGCTTCAAATAATGTTGGCACTCCCAAAACACATGATGGATTTTTCTTATGAAACATAATATCAAACTTTTTAGCATCAAATTGAGGAATTAAAATTGTATAACAGCCAAGTGCAAGTGGTGTATGCATCAAAACACTTAAACCAAAGCCATGAAAATTAGGCATAATAGCAAGACAACAATCTCCAGCATGCAAATTTTTCATTGATATTTTTTCTTGAAGTGCTCCAAGAATAAATGCTCTATTCTGAATAACAACATTTTTGGGTGTTCCACTAGTACCACCACTATGAATTATAACTGCGGGTGTATCCTTTCCAAACTTAGGAAATTTTATATATTCAGTACTATAATATTTTTTATAAAAACCTTTCCAACTTAAATATTTATCCCTTTTTGGATGTTTTTTATATTTACCAATTTGACTTAAATTGTAACCAACTTTAAGAAAAAAAGGCATATAATCAGATGCACTAGCAAAAATAACTTCTTTTACATCTGTTTTATCTATAATATTTTCAATCTTTGTATAAAAAGTATTTAGCATTATTAAATGTTTACTTTTGGTAGATGTCAGACTAAATAATATTTCTTCTTCACTAGATAAAGGATGTACCATATTAGCAATAGCACCGATTTTATTTAATGCATACAAACTAACTAAAACATTTGGCATATTTGGAAGCATTATTGTAACAATATCCCCATGCTTAACTCCAGCTTTCGTAAAAACTTTGGCATAAGCATTTATTTCTTTAATAAAATTTTGATAATTACATTTCCGCCCCATATATTCATAAGCTATATAATTTGGGTACAAATAACTACTTTTTTTTACTTGATCATACATACTTATATCAGGTATTTTTATATTTAATTCTTCTTTCGTATAATATTTAGCCCATGGTTCAGGTATAGGTTTTCTTCTTCTTAAAAATGCAAATAAATTCATCTTAGATTCTCCCTTTCCTTTTTAATTATATTCATAAGTCTCTCTGTTTCTTCCTTTATATCACCATTACATTTAATTGGCTCTAAAAACTTGATCGTTAAATCTTTAGAAAATAATTTATATTTGCCAGTAATTACAAAAGGAACAATTGGGCTATCAGTATCTACCGCCATTTTAACAGTACCTTTTTTAAACTTAAGCATTTCACCAGTTTTTTCTGTTGTACCTTCAGGAAATATTCCAATTAATTTTTCATTTTTAAGATATCTTTCTGCCATAATCAAAGCATTTCCATCTTTATTTTTTCTATCTACTGGAATAAGTCCCATATTAGCAAAAATAATTTTTTTGGGGCCATCCCATAACTCTTTTTTAGCCAAGAAATGAACATTTCTTTTTGTAGCACTTATAAGTAGCGGTGCATCAAAATTACTGGTATGATTACCTGCCAAAACAACACTACCACTAGCAGGAATATTTTCAGTACCAATAAATTTTGGTGTAAAAAACAATTTATAAAACCCTGTAATTAGAGGTCTTAATATTTTATATAATATTGCATCTTTCATATATCTTTCCTCGTACAATATTGTAACAAATTTATTTTATTTTGTAAATTTTTAATAAGAATATTTTCTTTTTTTCCATTTCTTTTTTAAATAAGCAAATATAATCAATTATTTTGATATACATTCATTTTCTTCCTAAAGCATGCAATTTTTTTCTTTTTTTAAATCTTTTTATTAATTTAGTGCAAAATACAAACAAAAAAGACTATTAGAACACCTCTAATAGCCAATTACATTATTCATTTTTTAATTTTGCTAATTTTTCTTCTTCAGCTTTTAATGTAAGTCTTTCTTTTTCAACAAGTTCTTTTGGTGCTTTAGCAACATAATTTCCATTACTTAAAAGTTTTTTTCTTCTTTCAATTGAGCTTTCAAGTTCACTAATTTGTTTATTTAAAAGCATCATATCTTCTTCAGTAACTTCTTTTTCATAATAAATATCTAAATTATAATTTTTATAAATAACACTATACTTAGTACCTTTTATTTCATTATGTTCATCTAAATTTATACGAAGAAGTTTCATTATTAAACTATAATCTTCATGATTATTTATCTTTATACCAAAATCTTTACCAATTTTATTTTCAAGTTTTACATTTCTAAATACTTTGATAAATTCAATAATATTTGTAAATTCTTCATATTCTTTATCGAACACTTCATCATCATTATATTTTGGATACTCTGATAAAATTATATTTTCTTCATGCATTGGCAAATTACTATAAAGTTCATCAGTAACATAAGGCATAAATGGATGAAGTATTTTAAGTATGCAAGTAAGTACATAACAAAGTACAGATTTAGTCGTTACATCATCCAAACTAAACTTAGCAAACTCAATATAATTATCACAAAAATCATTCCATACAAAGCTATAAATTTCTGTTCCAACGTTATTAAAATCGTATTGTTCCATATTCTTAGTTACACTTTTAATAGTATTATTTAAACTTGTTAAAATCCATTTATCTTCCATTTTTAAATTATCAAAACTTAAACCATTTAAATCTTCAATATTCATAAGAACAAAACGTGAAGCATTCCATAATTTATTAATAAAATTCCAACTAGCTTTTACTTTTTCTTCATCGTATCTTAAATCAGTTCCAGCAGCACTAGATGTAGTCAAGAAAAATCTAAGGGCATCTGCACCATAAGTATCTATAACATCCATTGGATCTACACCATTGCCTAAAGATTTACTCATTTTTCTTCCTTGTTTATCACGAATAAGTCCATGAATTAAACAATCTTTAAATGGTCTTTGACCAGTAAAATGAAGACCTTGGAAAGTCATACGATTAACCCAGAATGGGATAATATCATAACCTGTAACTAATACGTTATTTGGATAAAATTTCTTAAAATCTTCAGTTTCTTCTGGCCAGCCAAGTGTTGAAAATGGCCATAAAGCACTTGAGAACCATGTATCTAAAACATCACTATCTTGAACCCAGCCATCACCATCGGGGGCAACTTCACCAACGTAAACTTCATCACCTTTATACCAAGCAGGAATTCTATGCCCCCACCAAAGCTGACGAGAAATACACCAGTCATAAGTTATTTCCATCCAGTGATTCATAATTTTTTCATATCTAGTTGGTACAAAATTTACTTTAGTATCTTTATTCTTTTGATTTTCTAATACTCTATCAGCAAGAGGACGCATTTTAACAAACCATTGTTTAGAAAGATATGGTTCAACCATTACTCCACTTCTCTCACTATGTCCAACATTATGCATTATTTCTTCAACACTTATAAGTAAATCATTTTCTTTTAAATATTCCACTAACTTTTCACGGGCAACAAATCTATCAAGACCAGCAAACTTTCCTGCATTTTCATTCATAGTTCCATCAGGATTTATACAAATAATTCTCTCTAAGTTATGTCTATTACCAACTTCAAAGTCATTAGGATCGTGAGCCGGAGTAATCTTAACAATACCTGTGCCAAACTCAGGATCAGCATGTTCATCACCAACAATTGGAATAAGCTTTCCAACTACTGGCAAAATAACATTTTTACCAATTAAGTCTTTATATCTTTCATCATCTGGATTAACTGCAACTGCTGTATCCCCAAATAATGTTTCAGGTCTAGTTGTGGCAACTTCTAAATATTCATCACTATTTTCTAAATAATATTTAATATGATAAAAAGCCCCTTTTACTTCTTTATAAATAACTTCTTCATTAGAAAGTGCTGTCATTTGAGCAGGATCCCAGTTAATAATTCTTTCTCCACGATATATTAATCCTTCATCAAAAAGTGTTTTAAATACATGATTAACAGCTCTATTTAATCCTTCATCTAGAGTAAATCTTTCTTTTGAATAACATAGTGAAAGACCTAACTTAGCCCATTGTTTATGAATATTTTCAGCATATTCATTTTTCCAATCCCAAGCATAACGAAGCCACTCATCCCTATCAAGTTCTCTAGGCTTAATACCCATTTCTTTAAGCTTAGCATCAACTTTAGCTTGAGTTGCAATACCAGCATGATCCATACCAGGAATCCAAATAGCATTAAATCCTTGCATTTTCTTAAAACGAATAATAATATCTTGAAGAGTTGTATCCCAAGCATGACCTAAATGTAATTTTCCAGTTACATTAGGTGGTGGAATAACAATAGCATAAGGCTTTCCTCCTTCTCTTTCTTCAAAATAACCATTCTTAACCCATTTTTCATATTTACCATTTTCTACTTCCAAATGATTATACTTTTTTTCTAACATATTACTTCCTTCTTTCTATACAAAAAAAGAATGATACCAAGGAGTCAATTCTTGACGGTACCATCCTTTTATTTAACTTAATTGATTTTATAGCATCTCTGCATTATTTTTCATTTTGCAACCTTCATATAATATCTTTATTAGTTTCCACCACCCACTAACTCTCTTCAAAATAAATTATATTACTCCTCAAAAATCATCAAAATACGAACTTATTTTAACAAATAATTTAACTAAGTTCAAGTGTTTCTACAACATTTCCATCAATTATAATATCAATTCCCTTTTCTTCTACTGAAAAATATAAATCTTTATAATCTGGAAGAGTCATAAATTTAACCATAGCTTCATTTAAATTCTTATAAATAAATAATTGTTTATCATTAATTATAAATATATAATCTCCAACACCATATACATTAGTCTTAGGTAAAGCACTTAAATATTCTACATCTTCATAATCATATATATGATATCCATTATCATATGTTATATAATAATTATCATTAAAATCTACTATTTCACTTCTTAAAGCTTTATGAACTGAAGTTCCATCATCTTTTATTATATACCACAAGTTACTTCTCATAGCAATAAATTTAGAAGTATCTAGCTTTTTATTAATTAAATGTGATGGTAAAGAAATATAATCATATTCACTTGCAATAGCAACTTTACCAATTTCAAAGAATAAAACTCCCCATCCACTACTTTTATGATTTATTAAAAAACTACTTGTTGCTTCAGTATTATAATTTTTAATTTCTTTATACTGATCAACAATACCTTTACTTACTACATTATATAAAACATAATTATTATCTTTCTTAAATACACTAAAGAAGTTATTTATAACACCAGATAAGACTAAATCATCACCTTTATAATAATTTGTATGATATTTACTATCATCAATTACAGTATCAGCTATAGAGCAAGTACTACATTCATAAGTACTCATTAATTTATCTCCTATATAGAAATAAACTTTATTATTATGTATAAACTCTTTATCTGGATTTTCTATACCATTATCTAATTGTTTAGGTAAACTAAAATGTTTAATAGTACCAACTAGCCCAATAGGTAAAAATATTACCAAAAGCACAATTATTGTTATTAATGTCTTTTTATCCTTCATATTATCTACCCAATATTTATTTCTACACTTGTAGTACTTCCATCATGACTATAAGTTATTTTTAAAATATTATCTTTAACAACATATGATAACTCTTTAGCATAATCATCACTATCAAGTTTTATTACTTCTCCAAGAGTACGAGTTAAATCATTTTTACTATCATATTTAAAAACACCAACAACATTATCTTTATCAATAGTTATATAAAATCTATTTTCCATAATAATATTTTTATATTCATCACTTACTATTTTACCATCTTTATCATATATCAAATATTTATCATTATTTTTAACCATTAAATATCCATTCTTATACTTAACAATTTCATATTTAGTATTTACATTTTTAGCAAGTTCATTACCTTTATTATCATAAATATGGTATGTATCATCACTTCTTTTAATTACATAATGATCATCAACTAATTTAAATGATATATTTTTAGCACTTACACTACCATCAGAATCTTTTATTCTAAATGGAATAATTCCTTTTACAGAAGCTTGTGCTATATTTATAACACCATAAGCATCATCTTCAGCACTCTTAGAAACAACCAAAGTACCTGCAGTATCAATGTAATTTATTTTATTAGTTATATCATGAAAACCTACATCAACTGATTTATATGTTGCAATCTTTTTCTTATCTTTTAAATCCCAAAGAATAATATTATCATTTGCATTCGGAGCTTTAGTATCTGCTATAAAGACAAAACGTTTATTATAGATTGGTAAATATCCATTATCTATTTTTTCTCCGCTTTTAAATATATTACTTTCTTTAGCAATAAAACAGTTACCTAGTGCTTCATCACCTTCAGAAACACCATTAGCATAATTACAAGCATAACTTCCAATTAGTTCAGTCTTTTCACTATCACTATAAAAATACAATTTTCCTTCAAAATAACTTACATATTCTAAAGATTTATTAAAAGCACCTTCATTTAAATTAATTCTAGCAGCTTCATCACCATATTCAATACGCATTGTTTTTCCAGTAACAGATGCATTAAATGCTTCTTCTTTACCAACTTGTCTTAAATTATCATTAAATATTAGTTTCGTATTATAACTATTACTACTTATTCTAACACCATCCATATTCATTGGACTTCCATCTTTATCATATACATATAGTTTCTTACCATCGGCTGCAATAGCATAATTATCTACAAATCTTATATAATCATAACCATCTTCTACCTTAAGTTTTCCATCATAACCATAGATATAACAGTTACTTCCAACTTTAACACTAATACTACTTCCATCAAATGTTTTAATAGAACCTGGAACATTTTTAGATAATTCTTTACCCTCAAAATCCACTAAAGAATAATTATTATTAACAGAAACTACTAAAGCATCAGTATCTTCAATATAACCCATATACTCATAAGAATTTTGAATAACATCTTTTACTTCATTATCACTTATTTCAATTAATCCATATTTATTATCTTTTTTATATATAATTTTACTATCTTTAACTTCTTTAACTAAGTTATAAGTATCTAATACTTTTTCTTTACTTATATCATATAATACGACATTCCCATTTTCTTTTTTCATATTATCATATACAAATACATAATTATTAAGTATTATATCAGTTCTATTATCAATAGGTAAACCACTTTCATATACTCTTTTAAATGAATCAAAGCTATCTTCATTACTATAATTTGCTACATAACATAAGTTTTCACTTTTATTTTCACAATTATAACTACCTAATTCATTTTTATCTTTATCAATAAATATAAGTTTACCATCTTCATATCTATAATTATCTTTTTCAATAACTACAACAGGATCTTTAGGTTTATCAACCGTATTATTTTTTTTAAACACTAAAAAGTATAATATAACTCCAACTATAACAAGTAAAACTATTACAATACTAACTATTATAATTATCTTCTTTTTCTTATCAAGTTTACTCCATTTACTTGGTTTCTTTTCCTTTTTACTTTTAGGCATATTTACTTGCTCCATATCATATTGAGTATTACTTATTTCTTCATTTTCATCAATCTCAACTATTTCATTAGCATTATTATTAATTTCTTCTAATATTTCTTCTTCCATAAATATATCTCCTTTCAGATATTTTATTAACTATTGTTGATAACTTGGCGTCGCTGTCTCTCCTCGCACAAACCGTGAGACTCGGCAGTTAGCTCTTCCACCACGCCAATTTCTTCACTTCGCATTTATTTTACACCACGCCTGACCTAGCACGTGAACACGCTAGGCAGGCATGTCCGACCCTAGTTTATTATGATCGGATCAGTGGTTGTACCACTTCCCGATGCATAGTTCACGGAAGATGTGAGACTGAAGACTGGCCGGACACCGTGCGCATCAGTCACGATGCTGCCGAGACCTGCGACATAGCCACTTGTACCCACCTCAAACGCACCGATCGAATTGACCGTAAAACGGGAAATTGTCCATTCTGAAGCACCTATATACATCCAATTTGCACTTTTGATGGCTTCGCCTTCATAATCATAAAGATTTGTTGTCCATGCACTTTGTGCCGCCGCAAATCCATAGTCACTTGCATACATTAAGCCTATTTTCTTATTTTCACTTGGTGATGATTTAATTTCATTTAGATATACTGCTTTGGCTGGTCGCTCACTACTACTAAATCCTCCAACCTTCCATGTTGTTGTATCTATTTTGCCTTTAATTGTTTCATCAAATGTATTTAGAAATTCATCATTTAAATATGTATTTAAACTTGATGATGACCATGTATTATCTTCAGTACCATTCCATCCTTTATCTCCTACAGATGTTGATTTGATTAGTTTTACTTTATCTCCAAATACTCCAATTATTCTATATAGATTATCTGTTGGGCATGGTGTTACGTTTGATCCAAAACATACATAGTTATTTACTTGATCGCTTGCTCCTGCAAATCTGTATGAATTATCTCCTGCTCCATTTTTTAAGCTTGCATCATGATAATAAATACCATTTTGTCCTTGTGTACCTGTGTATAATTTTGCTGTATGACATGCTAATGTATTATCATTACATGTTTGATGAAAAGGCATTACTTCCTTTTGTATCATTATCTTTGCACTCATACTTTTTCCAGCATTTGCATTTTGACTTGCATCATAGTTAACAAATGTTACTTTAATATTCCATCTTTCTTCTTTACTTGATGTTGTTGTTATTTCTCTATTATTAAATAGTGTTATAAGTCCATTTTTATTAGTTATATCATATCCTGATACTTGATCACCATTTGCACCAGTTACTATGACATGATTAAGTGTACTTATATCAATTACTTCATTACCACCACTATCAGTTACTGTCATTATTATTTCTGGTGTACTTTCATTTATTGAATATGTAAATGTATTATCTTCTATATTCAAATACAAATAATAATGTTCTGTTGCAGTATTAGTCTTATTATTTGCTGTAAGCAAAGCACTAGCATACGTACTTCCGCTTTGATTTCCTGCTCCACTTGCAAAATTATCTTGATTTATACTAAAAGATATTGCACTTCCACTTGCAAATGTGAAAGTATCCACTGTATTAGCATTAATTTTTACATCCGCTGCTGCTGGATCTCCTACTTGGGCATTAAAATATGCATATGTTGCTGTTATTACTGTTAAAGCTAGTGCTACAACTGCCACTACACTAATTATTTTTGTCTTTCTATTTTCCATGTTTAGACTACTCCTTTATCATAAATAAATGATAACAAATAATTTGATTTTTGTAAATAGAATATAAGTTTTTTTTACAAATTAAACAATAAAATTTATAAGTATTATTTATTATTTTTAAAGTTTTGATACCAATCATTTAATTTATCTTTAGTACTAGAAAATATTTTAGAACCTGCACTACCTACAAGATTTAAAGCATTCTTACTATACTTAACTAATTCATTTTTAGCATCAATAATTGAATTATAATTTTCATCCCCAAGTTTTTCTTTAGCAAAATTATTTAAACTACTTGCACCATTTTTAATTACTTCACTAGCTTTATTATAAGCACTACTTGTAGAACTAGATATTTTATCTTTATAACCTGGTGCTTTTTCTTCAAGTTTCACATCTATTTTATTTGCAAGTTCTAATACTTTTTGTTTACCAGCATCAGTTAGTTCATTAAATGTAACACCTTTTATAGTACCATCATAGAATAAAAAATCTACGATTGATATAAATGTCGCTTTAGCTTTATCACTAAAATTAGATGAACTACTTTCTGTATTAATACTATTTAAAGTATTATCCATTTCATTTATTATAGTATTATCTTTATTACTTAAACTAGGTTTTGTTACTTCATTTTTTATAGTTTCATTATTTTTTTTAGGAACTTCTTCATATCTTTCTTTCCCTTTAGTTTCTTCTTTTATTTCATTTATATTATCATTTTCCAAATCATTTTTAGGTATATTATTTTCATTAGATATATTATTTTCTTTAAAAATAACATCTCTATTAGAATAAACTAAACCTATTAACACACCCATAGCTAAAAAGACAATCCCCACTATAACACTTATAATTATATATTTTTTATTATTCATAATATTACTTCCTTTTCAATTAATATTTTACCAAATTTTATTAAAAAAGTCCACATTTTAAAAGACACCTAAATGGTGTCTATCTTTGGATCATCATAAAATTAAATATGAATAAAAATACTGTACCTATTTGAATTGGTAATTTATATCTTGTACACTCATTAATAGCTACAAGTTTATCAGCAGTTGTAACAATCCACGTTTCTTTATATTTAGGTAACCTAAGTGTAGC
Organism: uncultured Mycoplasmatota bacterium; assembly: GCA_900551525.1. Classification (GTDB taxonomy): domain Bacteria; phylum Bacillota_I; class Bacilli_A; order RF39; family UBA660; genus Onthocola_B. The sequence goes on along the minus strand of URWD01000001.1, from coordinate 20,223 downwards.
AGGAAACATATGATTATAAATAATATCAGCTTGCATATCATTTACATTAAATACTCTTTTAGCATTATTAACTGCAGTAGTAGGATGCCCTCTAAAACTAGAATCTTCACCAGTCTTATAAAAATCATGAAGTAAAGCAGCTCTTGTAACTTCTTCAATTTTTTCTATTTTAAAAAATTTACACATATTAAATGTTAGTTTAGCAACACTCAAAGAATGATCAAGTCTAGAAATACCATGGTGATATTCATATCTTAAACCTATAATTTCTTCATTTTTTAATATATCACTAATTATGTCATTAAATTCCACTTGTTTTTTTATTTTCATTTTACATCACTTATACATTATATCACGTTTTAACCAAAATGTTTCATTAAATAGTCTATTTTACATCTTTTTCTTCAAGTAATTTTAATATTTTCTTTTGACTTATTTGAATATCTTTTATTTGATCATGAAGAACTTCTAAAATAAGTTCACTTTTTAAATCTGTTTTATAATCATTTAAACTTCTTAAACTATCTTTTTTAGCTGCTCTATTTTGACTCATCATAATAACTGGTGCTTGAAGTGCTGCGATACAAGAAAGAATTAAATTAAGTAATATAAATGGATATTCATCGAACCTTACAATTAAAATAGTATTTATTATCATCCATAAAATTAGAAAGACACAAAAACCAATAATAAAGCCCCATGAACCTGCAATTTGTGTAACTTTATCTGCTAGTTTATCCCCAAAAGTTCTTCTTTCATCTTCTTCTTTATCTGAATCAATAGCAGTTGGATTATCTAAAAGCATTTCAATAAGTTCATCTTCATCAGTTACTTCAAAATCCTTATTAATTAATATTTTTACTAATTTTTCTTTTCTTTTATTTGTTTCCATCTTTAATCTCCCATCTATAATGGCCTATTATTTCATCTCTAAATAAACCATCATCTTCATAATTATAAAACGCATGTTGATGTATAATATAATTTTCTTTCCTTTTATTTACTTTATCACTAACAATAGCAATATGATTTTTATATACTATTATATCACCTGGATTAAAATCTTTATCTAAACTTAGTGACTTTACATTTCTATCTAAATATACTTTTATATTTCTAACTCTTCTAAAGTCTATATTTGTATCACCTACATCACTATCATAAGCATCTTTATTTGTCTTTATATCTTCATCTATTAAAGTTTTAAAATCATAACCGGCATTATCTAAAGCATACCATATCAAATCAGTACACACTCTATATTCATCTGTAGGATACCCTCCATTATAATATTTACTTTTATACTTTGGTTCACTTTTAATAAACTTTTTAGCCCCTTCCAATATATCACTATAATCATCTATGCCATCATTATCTTTATCAATATCACTTTTAATTATTTCTATAGTGCTACTTTTTTTAAATATTTTATCATATAAACCTGTTTTATAAAAAGAAATAACAGTTAATATTAAAATAAGAAAAAGCACTAAATAGTTTCCAAATCTTAAAAATAATTTCATATGCTATCACCATAAACATTATAACACAACTAATTTTATTACAAAAGAAAAAACTTCTAAAAAGAAGTTTTAGAAACTTTATTATTTTGGCCACAAAGCATTATTTGCACTTTGATCTGTTCCACAAGCCCAAGTAGTACCAGTAGTAAAATCTTCAACATCACTTGCAGTAATATCTTTATTATTACCACTTTCAACCCCTTTACCATTTACCATTAAAGTTCCATTAGTCATAGAAATTACATATAAATATACATTACTATTACCTGGTTGTTTTTTAATTAAAACCCTTCCAGAATATTTAGTAGCATCAGCATCAAAATCACCATTTGAAATTAAATCTCCAACTGTTATACAAACTACATTTTCACCTACTGGATAAGTTGGTTTATTAGCACTAGGATTTAAAGCATTATTCATTAAAGCCGTTGATGCTGCTTGAATTGCTGTATTAGCTTCAATAGCAAAAACTTGCTTTCTGGCATCATTCATTCGAGGAATAACTGCCATCGCTCCCATTAATAATACAATAGCAAGAACAACAATAACTGCTAATAATTCAATTAAAGTAAAACCACGTTCATTTTTGATATTTTCCATTTATTGAACTCCTCTCTACTATTAAATCATACTATAAATTATCTAATTAGTCAATAATACTTTAACATATTTCTATTAAAATTATGGTCAAGAAATTTATTTTAATACATTTAATACAGAACTAACAAGTTCCATATTATCCATAATACTTTCAAGCTTATCTGAAGTACGTTCTTTATATTTTATTTTCATATCAGAAACAAATTTTTTATAGTCAACTACTCCTCGATTCAAGCCTTTAAAATAGTAAGAATTTTGTTTAAGAAGTTCAAACATTTTAGGATTTTCTCTAAATGACATTTGTAAAAACTTTTCCATCTAATCCTCGAAAAATTTATTAAGGGGTCTAGGTGAAACAGGACCTTTAGCTAGATTTGGGGCAGGATTACTTACACCATTTTTCTTAGTTAAGTCAGTTACAAAATCTATAGCTTTCTGAGCAGTATTTATATGGCTTTTAATTGAATCAACATCAACATTTTTAACCATACTAGTTATTTTAGAAATACTATCTTCAACTGGACTTCTTTCATCTAAAATATACTTATTCCACACTTTTTCATCAGTACCATATAAATCGTATAACTCATAAAATTTTTGCCATGTCATTTCCCCATTTTGAACGAATTTTATAAGTTCTGGTTTAGTTCTAACAAAATTTTTAAATTCTTCTTGTTTCAAATTAATCACCTATATAACCATATGAAAAAAGCTCTATTTTATTCTACACAGAAGATTATTTTTAGATACATCTATATCTATGTTATATATCTCTTTATATGACTTTAATAATAAACTTAATAAATTATTACTTTGATCTAAAATATAATTTATTTCTATTAAAGAAAGACAAAACATATTAGCAATCTCATTAATTGTATAAATTTTATTATTTACTATCCCATTTAAAAGTCGCTCTATTATTATTATGTGCTTAGGAATTAAACTAATTGCTTCATCTAAATAATCATAAAAATATTTTTTAGCACGTGCTATATTTTTAAATTTGATATACATATCATCCATATCAATATGTATTAACTCAGTCTTAACATAATATTTTTGTCTAAACCACATTAATATACTTTCTAAATCAATTAATTCATTATTAGATAAAGCATCTATATTACATGTATTATTTAAATCATTACCAAATGCTTTTAAAAGCAATTTATAGACACAACCTTTTTTATTTAATTTATTAATAATACCATCTAGCTTCCCTCTAGGACAATTAACTAAATCACATAAAGTTTTATTACGCCATACTTCTTTATAATAATTTAGGTATTTTTTGTATTCTTCCTCTATCTCACTAATTATATTTATAAGATCTGATATATCTTCACTAAAAAATAAATTTTCTTTAAATTTTTCTTTTAAATCAGGACCAAAATATTTAATTAACAGTTTTCTTTTGTTACTATTTACATCTAATTTTATTAAATATTTTTTTAAATATATATTACGTATATTAGTTATTTCACTTAAAGTTAAATCTTTAAAATAGCAATTTAGATTATTTTTATTTTCTTCATATTTATCAACAAATATATAAAATATTAATCTTTCTTCATAACTAGTATTTGCAAATGATGCCTTTAAAGATAAATCTGGCCCAAATATATTTACAAATAGCTTATTTGTTCTATCTTTTATTAAAGTAAATTCTTCTTCATTAAGTTTTAAAATATCTTTTAAATATTTACCTTCATATAACAACCTTTTTTGTTCTTCATTCATTTTTATAAATAAATTATCATTTAATTGATTTTTTTCCTTCATTTTATAAACCCCACTTCTATTTGATGTATTTTCTCTCTACTTAACAAAATTTTCCTAAGCATAACATACATATCACCGATTTGCTTTAAAATATTTTAACATCTTTTTAGAAAAAAACAAGAAAAAAAGACTATAATAGTCAATTTTTAATTGATTTTTTAAATCTATCCCAAACTTTATCAGTGGAATAATTTAAAATACCATTTTTATATACTTTTAAGCCTTTTTTAAGAAGGATATAGATAAATAATATCATTACTACAATAGATATTATTATATCAAGCAAACTAACCTCACCAATTATATAAAGTGTTGGTGATAAGAATGCAGATAAGAATGGAACATAAGATAAAACATGTATTAAAGTTGAACCATTAAATAATGATGCAGATATAGATAAATAATAACCTACAACTGAAATAAGCATAACTGGTGTTTGAAGTTGATTAAAGTCTTCGATATTAACTGTCATAGATGCTAGTACTCCAGAAAGTATTGCATAAGCTAAAAATGATAAAAGCATAAGAATTAAAGCTGTTGGAACTAAAACAAGCAATTTATCTTTTAATATTGATAAATCTAGATTACCAACAAGACTATTAATTAAAGTTAAAGCTGAAGTACCAGTTACATACTTATTAATTAATAAACCTATAAGAGCAAAAACAATTAATAAAGCACCTTGAGTAATAACAAATATATTGCTTGCTAAAACTTTAGAAAATAAATGCATTTTTGGACTTACATTAGAAATAATTATTTCCATACTCCTCGTAGTTTTTTCTTCACAAATTTCTCCACCAACCATTTGGACTAAAAACACAACAAGCATAAAAAACGGAAGAATTAAAGTTGGAAAGACACTGTTCATAACAATATTCATATTTTCAGAAGCACTACCTTGATCACTAAGAATTGTTCTTTCTACTGTAGCTGGACTAGAAATATTAGCAAGAATTTCTGGACTAATATTTGATTTAATCATACCTAGTGTACTTTTAGAACTATTTAAACTACTAATTATTATTTGATATAATCCATTATCAATAGTTTCATTACTAATTATTTCACTTTTTAAATATTCTTTATCGTCTTCATTTAGAATCACTATTACTTCATTATCTTTCAAATTTTTAATAAGTTCTTCTTTAGAACTTTCTCCAAGTTTTACTTCAAGTAATTTATCTTCATCTAAAGCTTCAATTGTGCCTTTAAACACATCATAAACTCCAGCATTATCAACTGCATAAATAGTCAAATTTTCAGAAAAATCTCCTCCAAAGAACTTAACTATGGAATTAATATTTATAATTGCAATAATAACTAAAGCAAGAATTATATTAGTTGCTATAAACCATTTTGAACCAATTTTCTTTTTTAAACTAACCTTTGTTAAATACCAAAACTTCTTATTCATTTTTACCTCCGACATAATGGATAAATATCTCATTTAAACTAGCATCTGCCACTACATACTTTGTTATATTAAAGTTTTTAATAACGTCAAATACTTCTTTTGATACACTAGCATCTTTAATATGTACAACATACTCATTTGCTTTTTCTTCGACCTCTTCTACTCCATTTATTTTTTCTAGTTTTTCAACAGGAATATTATCACCTTTTATTTGAATATTCTTTTTAGCATAGTTTTCTTTTATTTCATTTAAATTACCATTTATAACTGCTTTACCATGAACTAAAATAATAAGTTCTTCACAAAAGTCTTCGATATATTCCATTTGATGTGATGAAAATATAATTGAGCATCCATTTTTTTGTAAATCTTTAACTGCATCTTTTAAAAGTCCTACATTTATTGGGTCTAAACCTGTAAATGGTTCATCTAATATAAGAAGTTTAGGTTCATTTATAACTGCTGATATAAATTGTATTTTTTGTTGATTACCTTTAGATAGTTCTTTTATCTTTTTAAATTTATAATCCTTTATTTCAAATCTATCTAACCAATAATCAAGTTTTTTATCTATTTTCTCTTTATTCATGCCTTTCAAAGTACCATAAAACTCAATCATTTCATAAACAGTAAGTTTAGTAAGTAAACTTCTCTCTTCTGTAACAAAACCTATTTTATCAGTTTCTTTGTAATCGATTTTTTTACCATCTAAGGTGATGGTTCCTTTGTCTGGTTCCAAAAGTCCCATTATCATTCTAAATGTTGTAGTTTTACCTGCCCCATTTTCACCAAGAAGTCCAAAAATTTTGCCATCTTTAACCGTAAAAGATAAATCATCTACAGCAACTAGACTTCCATATGTTTTTCTAACATTTTCTAACTTTAACATATTAACCTCATTTCTTAACAAGATTATATAACAAATTAAAATGAAAATAAAGATATAATTTAGCTTTAGCTTCTTAAAAGCCACATATTCGCATGCCGGTTTATGACATGTTTTGTCATCGCTATTTACAAATATAAAATTATATGTATAATAGCATACTGTTACCCGAAAAGTGGTAGTGCCTACTTTCTATTCGGTTCGGAACTTTTCCGAGGTTAAACTAAAGGGGGAGAAAGGGCTGGTGGTAAGTATATGAAAGAAGAGTTTAGTGATAACAACACTCTTTTAGTAATAATTATTTTGTTACTGTTAATTATTATTAAATTAGTATAAAGAAGGACACTAGCCATTAGGTGTAGTGTCCTTCAAAGCAAAAACTTGTAGGCGCTACCCGCTTTCTCGGATAACCTTACATTTACATTATATCCAAATTTTATATAAATATCAATACTTTTTTAGTAACTTCAAAAAAAAGAGGTTTCCCTCTTTTTAATAGAATGCTCCGCCCCAGATTATAGCAAGTAGTATAAATAGTATTAAAACTATAAATGCATAACTAGCTGTAAAGTTATTTCCTGAAGTAGAATCGCAATCTTTTTTACAGCAACTCATAATTAACCTCCCTTTATATATTTAAAACTTTAGATAAAAGCCCCTACTATGATGATTAAAAGAATAAATAGTACTAAAATTATAGCAGCACCAAGGCTATTTCCGCAATGATTCATAAAACTTTCCTCCTTTATTTTGTCTTTTCACTAGTATTCTATGGTAGATTTTTCATTGTGTGAGGGCAAAAAAAGCTTAAAAACGTTGTAAAATGCAAAAATAATTGTTATAATACCTTTATAAGGAGAGATAATATGAAGAAAAAATTAGTTGCATTATGTGCAATCATGCTACTTGCAAGTGGCTGTGGTAAAGTGCCAAAATTAGAAAATGGAAAGGAAGCTATTGTTAGTTTTAAAAATGGTGAAAAGATAAGTGTTGATGATTTTTATACTAAATTAAAAGATGGTATGGGTCTTAATACTTTAATCACTATGATAGATACATATATTCTTGAAGAAGAATTTAAAGATTATGTTGATACTGCTAAAAGTAATGCTGAAGCAACAATCAATGCTTTAATTACACAATATGATGGTAAAGATAAATTACTTGCTGCTATTCAAAGTCAAACAAATTATCAAACAATCGAAGCATTCCAAGATTATTACTATTTATCATACATGCAAAGTCATGCTATCGAAGAATATGCTAAAACTAAAATAACTGACAAAGAAATAGAAGATTATTACAAAAACAAATCTATCGGAGATATGGAAGTAAGTCATATTCTTATAACATCTGATGTTAAAGATGGTGCAAAAGATGATGAAAAGAAAGCTGCTGAAGAAGCTGCTAAAAAAACTGTAAATGAAATAATTGAAAAATTAAATACAGCTAAGAAAAATAAAGAAGACATCACTGAAACATTTACTAAACTTGCTAAAGAATATTCTAAAGATGATGACACTAAGGATAAAGGTGGTGCTTTAGGTAAAATCAATTATGGCACACTAAGTTCAAGCTATGATGAATTAATCGATGCTGCTACAAAATTAAAAGATGGTGAATATAGTACATCAGTTATTACAACAGAACTTGGATATCATGTAATACTTAAAACTAAAAGTTATGAAAAAGACACTTTAGAAAATCTAAAAGAAAGTATTCTTAAAACACTTGCAGACAAATATATCAAAGATAATTCTTCATCAGTTGGACTTAATGCTTTACAACATTATAGAAAAGAATATGGCATGGAAATCCAAGATGACGAAATTAAGAAACAATATTCTAATTACATACAAAATGCACTAGCATCTATTGCAAGTTCAACTACAAAATAAAAAGCACAAAACGTGCTTTTTATTTTGCCTAATAATTAGCAAAGACAATCTACATATGTATCAGATAAACATCTTATGCAGCATAGACAATCGCAATCCATTGTAAAGAAAACATTTGTAGCAACATATGGATAAACACTAGTTTCATCAGTATTATCTGCTAAAACACGGAATGTACAGCAGTTGCCTTCTATTTTTTCTACTCTGAAAACATTTGAACAAGTAGTAGTACTTCCTGTACATGTAGCTGTAGAGTCTTTAGTTGTTGGCATACTCCATGGAGTACCATTACCACCACAAGTATAAAGCATTACAGGTCTAGTGTTACATACGAGGCAATTGCTTCCTCCACCAAGTACTGGTCTATCGCAAGTTTGTAAACAATTATCTGGACATGCATTTTCTTGAAGAACTAAAATGACACATAGTATTTCATTAATGCAGTTGCCTTCTGATGATTTACTTTCTCTATTCATAAACTTTCACCCTTTCATCTAATTCACTAATAATTTATGAAAATAATCAAAATAAGTGTATGCTTTTTACTTTTACTTTTTTATAAAATATGATAAAATGATAATGGTGATAAAAAATGAAAACATATATTGAGTATATTGTAATAGCAATTATTCTAATAATTATTTCAATGGTTATTGTAAAACTTTCAAAAAGAGATTTCAAAGTAGAAGCTAACAAACTCATTACTTATTTAGGTGGTAAAGATAACATTATTAATGCTGAATGTAATATGTCAAGGCTTAAAGTTATCCTTAAAGATGTTAGTTTAGCCAATAAAGAAGGCATTCAAAAACTTGGTGCCAAAGGTATTGTTGAAATAGATAACCAATTAAAGATTATATTTGATAAAAATGCTAAACAATTAAAAAAGTATATCGAAGAAATTCTCTAAGATATACTTTTTTCTATATTTTTTCTATATCTAAAATATCTGTTATTTTAATAAGTTTATTATCTATAGTAAGCAAGTTTATATTAGTTTTACCTACGATTTCTTCTTCTTTTACACCATCAGACATAGTAATTCTTACTTTACTTTTATATACATGATTAAGTGACCCAAATATTTCATTAATTTTTTTATTTATATCCTTTGGATTATACGACTTTACTTCTCTATCACTTCGATATATATCTTGATAGTTATTAAGTTTCTTATTAATTGGACTTGCAAATACATTAGGTAATTTGTTCATGTTAACACCTCTACAATATTTTATGATAAATATCCTAAAAATACACATACTAAAATTATGAAAAAAGTATTAAATAGCAAATTTTTATTTTTTATTCCTTTACTAATAATAATGATTATTAGTTTTTTAGATATGTATAATGCTAAATATTTAAGTACGCTTTATAATAACAATTTAACAAAGCAAATAATTTGGTATACTTTAGGTATAATAATTCTTCTACTTTTTAGAAAAATAAATACTAGTTTTATATTTAAGTATGCTAAATATTTTTATATTTTATCTATTTTACTTCTTATATATGTTTTAATATTTGGTAAAGTTATAAATGGTGCTAGAGCATGGATTACTATAAAGGGATTATCATTTCAACCTAGTGAACTTGCTAAATTATCACTTGCTTTAATGCTTAGTAATACTTTAAATAGTTTTGTAAATACTGGCATAAAAAGTGAAATTTTATTTATATTAAAAATATTTATTTTGACTATAATTCCTTCGATACTTGTATTTTTAGAGCCTGATACAGGTGCTATTATTTTCTTTTTAGTTATGGCTTTTACTACAGTAGTACTTAGTAATATCCATAAATTTTGGTATATATTAGCCATATTACTAATAACTTTATCTATTGGTACATTTATTTTTCTTTACCTCTTTAATAAAGATTTACTTATTAATTTAATTGGTACTAGTTTCTTTTATAGAGTTGAAAGACTTATTACATTTAAAACTATGTCAAGCTATCAACTCGAAAATGCTTTAGTTGGTATAGGTTCATCAAGTAGCTTATCACTTACTTTAAATGGCACACGCATCTATATTCCTGAAGCACCAACAGACTTTGTTTTCGCTTTTTCTATTACAAACTTTGGCTATATTACAGGTTTTATTATTCTCCTTTGTTATTTAATCATAGATATTTATTTAATAAACAGATTTATTTCTATGAAAAAAAGTACTTTAAAGTACTTTCTAGCTAGCTTTATAAGTATTTTTATTCTTAATCAAATAATAAACATAGGTATGAACTTAGGACTTTTACCAATTATAGGTATACCTCTTCCCTTTTTAAGTTATGGAGGTTCAACACTCATTATTTATTTTATCTTCTTAGGTATCATTTTTAACTCAAAAGAAAAACCATACTAAGTATGGCTAATAATAATATGTCCTAGGTATAGGTTGATAATAACTATAGGAACTATTATAGTATGGCATACCAGGATTTGGATAATAACCTCCATTACTTGGTGCTACATTATAAATTGGCCTTGGTCTAGTAAACCCAACAGCAGCCCCTCCAGCTAAACCTCCGAGCAAAAACGGAACTACAAAACCTCTATTTTGATTTTGATAATAATTTGGATACATATAAGACTCCTTTCTTTAGTATATTATGTAAAGAAAGTATGTTTACTAATTACAATTACCCAAATAAATTTTTCCATCTTTTCTAATTAAATCTAAATTTGTTTTTTGATTTAATTTAGCAATTGCCTCATCTACGAGTTCCATATATTCATTATCCTCAATAAGATTAATGTCCTCAACTTTAATAACATTCATTTCTTCATTATCTAAAATTAAAAACTCATATACTAATTCTAATGATATTTTTTCAACTACTTGTTTTTTAGCTAAATCTTTACTTAATTTCATATATTCTTTCACATCAATCAACTCTTTCCTTTCTAATTATACCAAACAATTTCGTATTTGTCTGTAATTTTCTGTATATTTAATAAAATAATGGGAAAATTAATCTGGTGAGCGGAATAAATGGAAAACGATAGATTATTCGAGTTAAGAGAATATAACAATCTAACTCAAAAAAATGTTGGGGCAATTCTCGGAGTGCGTCAACAAACATATGCCGAATGGGAGAAAGGTAAAAAGATTATTCCTTTAAAACATTTAATAACCTTAGCTAAATATTATAAGGTTAGTTTAGATTATTTAACAGGTCTTTCTAATCAAAAAGATATATTTTTTAACTATGTTAAACTTAACAAAGAAGAAATTGGTCAAAAAATTATCTATATTAGAAATATCAATAACCTAAAACAACGCGAGTTAGCTAAAGTACTAAATACCTCTCCATCTACCCTTTGTGCCTATGAAAAAGGAAATACTCTGATCCTAACAGCATTCTTATATCAAATTGCTAAAGAATTTAACATTTCTATGGATTGGTTCGTCGGAGCAAGTACAAGAATTAAAAGACTTTAATTCTTTTTTTATGTCCTTTACCAACAACAAAATTTACAAAAGCTTTATTAAAGTTTTCATAATTGTTCCTACCTTCCTATTTATATTTTATCAAAAAAATTATAAAAAAAAAAGACTTATTTTTACATAAGTCCTAAAAAATAATTTTTCTTACCTTTCTTTATAAGTAAAACCTTATCTTCAATAGCATCATTTTTAGTAATATTTTTTTCCAAATCTATTTCTTTTTTACCATTTATACTTATTGCTCCAGCATTTATCATTTCTCTAGCTTCTCTTTTACTAGAAACAACATTATTATTTACAAGTACATCTATTAAAAGTTCACCATTTTTCACATTAAATTTAGGTATATCTTTAATACTATCTATTATTTCATTTGCAGATAATTCCCAAATTCTATCTGAAAATAAACATTCAGAAATATTTAAAGCTTTGTTAAATTCCTCTTCACCATGTAAATCAGTAATTATTTCTTTAGCTAATGCTTTTTGTGCTACTCTTAAATGTGGATTTTCATTTTGTTTAACCATTATTTCATCTATTTCTTCTGGTGTTAAAAATGTAAATACTTTTAAATATTCATAAACTTTAGAATCATCAGTATTAATTAAGTATTGATACAATTCATAACTTGATGTTTTATTTATATCAAGCCATAATGCATTTCCTTCACTTTTACCAAATTTTTTACCAGTTGCATCAAGAATTAAAGGCATTGTAAAAGCATAGGCATCTTTACCAGTCATTTTTCTAATTAACTCTATACCAGCAGTAATATTTCCCCATTGATCAGAACCTTCAACTTGCATAGTACATCCCATTGTATTAAACATATGTAAAAAATCATAGCCTTGAATTAACATATAACTAAATTCAGCATATGTAATACCAGTATCAAGCCTTCTTTGAATAATATCTTTACTAAGCATATAATTAACATTAATATACTTTCCAACATCTCGCAAGAAATCTAAGAAATTATAATCTTTAAACCAGTCATAATTATTTACAAGTTTTGCTTTACCATCAAATACTTTATCAATTTGTTTTCTAATACATTCAATATTGTGATTAAGAGTATCAATACTTATAATTTCTCTTTCTGCAGTTGGTCTAGGGTCTCCAATTCTACCAGTTGCTCCACCACATAAAAGTATTGGATTATGTCCCATTTTCATAAGTCTTTTAGCAGTAATAAGTGAGCTATAATGTCCTAGGTGTAAAGAGTCTGCAGTTGGATCTGTTCCCCAGTAAAAGGTAACTTTTTCATTATTGATTTTATCAGCAATATCATCACCAGCCACATCTTTAACAAGACCTCTCCATTTTAATTCTTCCCAATTTGTCATATTTTTCTTTTCCTCCAAACAAAAAAGATGATACCCAAAGGAGTCTCTTTGAGACGGTACCATCCTTTAATTAACTTAATTATCTTAACGCGATTATACGATTCAGCTCCAGAGTTGTAAGTTCCATCTTCACTGATTGACCAAATTATAGCATAATCAAAAATTAATTTCAACCCTTTTAAAATAACTTTTCAAAATCATTATTTAAAGGTAATTCCGCATAACAAACTTTTTTTGTAACTGGATGTACAAATTTCAAATAGTATGCTTCTAACATCATTCTTTTATATTTTACTTTACCATATTTTTTATCTCCGATGATTGGGTGACCAATATTAGCTAGTTGTACTCTGATTTGATTTCTTCTACCAGTTTCAATATTTATATCAAGTAAACTATATTTGTTATTATTTTCTATAACATTAAAGTTTGTAATAGCTAATTTGCCTATTTTTTTGATGTTTGTAACCACTACATCTAAACCTTTTGTTTCATAAAGAAAATCTTTCAAAGTACCATTGTTTTCATTTAGTTTTCCACTTACAACAGCATAATATTTTCTTTCAACATTTTGCCAATTTCTTTGTAAATCATACTTAACCTTTTCATTTTTAGCAAATAAAACTAATCCACTAGTATCTTTATCAAGTCTATGTACTATAAATATTTTATTCTTAGGATTTTGTTTTTTAACATATGTCTTTACTTCATCATACAAATTATTATCATAATGATTATCTCTAGATATAGTAAACTCTCCAGCTGATTTATTAACAATTATTAAATATTTATCTTCATATATAATTTTCAATTTCTTCATATAGAGCTCCTTTTAGCCACATTTCAAAAATAATTATATTAATTTTTGTAAAACTTGTCAAGCTCTTCATACAACTAAATAAGATAGAGATTTCTCCCTATCTTTATAACTACACTAATTTTTTAATATCAGAAGTTGATAAATTAGTAACTTCACTAATTAGATTAATATCGCAATTTTTCTTTAGCATATTCTTGGCGGTTTCAATTATTTCAAGATTTTTGCCTTCAATTAATCCTTCTTTAATCCCAGCCTCTTTGCCTCGTAGCTCTGCTGACTCTTCTTTTAGTTTATCTCTGTCAAACAAACTTCTGATTTCTGGATCACTTACAAAATCTCTTACCATTTCTACTGTGCTCATTAAATTCTTATCTCCCTTCGCTAATTCTTCTGCTTCTTCATAACTTTTTACATTCATAAATTTTAGCCACCTTATGCATCTTGATTCATCTTTAGAATACTCTTCTTTTTCCAAAATGTCAAGTCTAAGTAACAACATTTCTAATCCATCTTCAATTAGCTTTTTATGATTTTTTAAATTAGTTAATTCACACTTATTTAATAAACTATTATTTTCCTCATTAAAATTACCTCTCATAATATTTAAACTTGTTACTTTCTTGGCATTTTCATATGGTTCTTTTTTCTTAAGCTGATGAGAATATAACATTGATGCATATGTTAGACTTTTTTTACATTCTGGCATTCCAAAATTATTATACATCTCAATATTAATAATTTATCTATTTGATAAAACTACACATATATCAAGATAACAATCATGAAGTTTAATATGGTCATTTTGCACATATTTCTGTGGTGTAATGTGAGCATTTAAAACTATTAGGTCAGAACCGACAAAATCAAGATAAGAATTTAAGAAATCCATTAAAATCTCTTCATGACTAAAAACATATTTAAATACCAAATCATTAGTGAGCCATATAAATCTTTGTTTCTACTGGCATAATCGCCCCCCTTTCATAGAAACGATTTCTATCCTATCACATTCGAAGTGCGCATCATGTCGAAATTTGTCATGAGCCTTAAATTTCTTTATTTTTTTTGCGTTTTTTTAGAAAAATAGTACTTTTATGGCATCCCAAGCCCCACTAAAACCTTCTGTAAGTATTTTAGTTACAGCTTCACTAAACTTTTCACCACTTTCTGTAAATTTATTACTATAATCAACATGTTTATTATTTACATAAGTTGTAACATCAACATTTTTGCCATTTATAACATCTTTTTCAAATTCTTTTATAGCTTTATCTGTTAAAGCGACCTTATTACTTAAAGTACTTTCATAAAACCCACTTATACTAGAAATATATAATCCCATAAATATAATGAAAGATATAATCAAAAACCTTTTAAACCAATTATTTTTCTTTTTCATTTTCTTTTAAATACTCATAAATAACTTTAGCTATTATTTTTAAAGTATTATTAACCTCCTCAATATAATTATATTGACCACCTACTTCAATAAGTATTGTATTTTTATTAAAATCTTGATTATATATACCATTTACACCAGGTCCTTTTTTCTCTAAAACTCCTCTAGTAAGTGATGGACTTATACTCCTTAAACGTTCATTTAAGTTCTTAGCTAAGGCTAAATTTGGCTCGTATGTATCATGTTCTAGGCCTACAACAAACATAACTTTAGCATATTTTTTACCATCAATTTCAGTTACAGTTCTATCATACGAAGCAGCATCACGATGTAAATCTATAAAAAAGTCAAGAGTTGGATTATTCTTATAAGCATTTTCCAAAAGTAATCTACTTGCCTTATAACTATATCCATATTTCCATCCATTAGTGTTTAACACATCCACAATACTATTTTCTTCCACAACAGTGCCTATTCCTAAATCATTTAAGTATTCACTTAAAATATGACTAGCAATATAAACAGTATTATTTATATTAAAACTTTCTAAAAAAGTACTATTATACCCTTCTGTCTGGTGCGTATTAAATATATAAACTGTTGGTTTATCATTAGTTTTGATATCAGTATTATCTTTTATAACCGGAGTAACGATATCAACATTTGTACCAGTATTTACTTTTTCAATCCCAAATGAATATTTAAGCAAAAACTCTGTAGATGATAATCTTTTTAAATCACTTAAGTTATAACTAGAAAAAGAATCTTTTACAAGATAATCAATATAAGTTGTATTATTCATTTTTAAATCTATTTTATCATATAAAAACTTAAATGTGGCAAGAAAAGATGTCACAATAAATGCTATAACTATAATAAGTTTTATAACTTGCCCTTTTAAACCATTTCTTAGTTTTAACCTTCTCATATAATCACCATATTCATTATACACAACAAAATGCATATAATTTGTCGAAAGGACTACTTTAAATTAAATTAATTTTAGTTTATAATATTTGTAGGTGATTATTTTGAGTAATTTAATAAATTATGTAAAGGAAAATAAAGATAAAACTTTTAAAGAATATCCATTTAATGAAATAGATGCTGCGATTTATACAGCCCTATCTTATATAGATTTTTCTGGTATTATAACTGATAAAATAACAATTAAAGAAGCATATGATAAAACTCAAGATAGATTTTTACTTAAAAGTAAAGATAAATTTAAAGAACAAAATAGAGCTTTATTCAAAGAAATGGCTAATTCAGTAAGATTTAAAGATAATATAATTACTAGTTACAAAAAACTTGTAAATAATAATACTCAGTTTGGTGCTATAACAATTGTTGTGCCAAAACATTTTAAATTTATTGCATTTGAAGGAACTGAAGATGAACTTGTTGGTTGGGAAGAAAACTTTAAAATGGCTTATATGTATCCTGTGCCAGCACATGAAGAAGCAATTACCTACTTAAAAGAAAATATTAAACCTACTGATTTTGTTGTATATATCGGAGGACACTCAAAAGGTGGTAATCTTGCTATGGCAGCTGCAATGGAAGCAAATTTATTTAAAAGATATCAAATAGATTATGTATTTAATTTTGATGGACCTGGATTTTCTAAAGATTTAGTAGACTTCAAAAAGTTAAAAAAATTAGAAAAGAAGCTTTTAAACTATTATCCATGTGAAAGTGTTGTTGGTATGATTTTTGAGTCTTTAGGTAAAACAAAAATCATTAAAAGTGAAGCTGTTAAAGTATATCAACATGATATTCATTCATGGCTTATAAGTGATAATAAATTTATAGAAGGAGAATTATCATTATATTCTCAAAAAGTTCATCAAAAAATAGATGCTTTAACAAAAAAATATAGTAAAGAAGAAATAAAAAAATTTGTAAATACATTTTTCTTTATTTTATATGGAGCTGGCTACATTTATAAAAGCGACTTAAAGAAATTAAGTTTAGAAAAAATGAAAAATTTGCTTAATGAAACAAGAAGTTTAAATGAAGATGAAAGAAATTTATTGTTTAATGTCTTTAAAACCATGATAGAAAACACAAAAGAAGTTAATAAATAGTACTTTTTTTACAAATAGACTTGATAAACTACCAAATATTTGTTAAAATTATTAAAGAACAAAGGGAAGGAGCAAAGAAAAATGCCAAATATTAAAAGTTCAAAAAAGGCAGTTAAAGTAATTGCTAAAAAAACAGATAATAATCATGAACTAAAGATGCGTGTTCAAAACCTTATTAAAAACTGCGAAAAAGCTATTGCTGCAACTAACAAAGAAGAAGCAGACAAATTATTAAAAGATATTCAAAAATATACAGATAAAGCAGTTAGCAAAGGGTTAATTAAGAAAAATACTGCTGATAGAGAAAAATCTAGATTGACACAAAAAATAAAAAATATGAAGTAACAATTGTTTACTTTATTTTTTTTTGATATTATATATATAAGGAGATAAGCAAATGAATAAAATAATTACACCACTCATATCAATAATAGCTATAACTTTAACAATTGTCTTTTTAAACCCAATCACAGATAAACTGAGTAGCTTAATAAGTAAGAAACCTGAAGTGATTGTTAAATCATCTAATGACTATAGTAAAAATACAAGCTATTTATATGTACAACATACTGATGATTTTACTCCCTACTCTTATCAAGATATGTTAAATATTTTTTATACAGCAATTGACTCTGGTTGGGATGATTTTACATTTTATTGTCCAAAAGAATACGCAAAATGTTTAAAAGATGCAACAACAATAAGTGGTGATGAACTTATACTTACTCATTTAAATAATTATGTTCATCCATTTAATAGCTTTACTAATATAAAAACAAGTATTTCTGACTCTGGTGAAATCAATTTAAAAATATTTTATTTATATACAAAAGACAATATAATTAAGATTGATAACAAAGTTAATGAACTTTTAAAAGAACTAATTAAAGATAATATGAATGATACAGAAAAGATTAAAACAATACATGACTATATTATAAATAATACTAAATATGATGTTGAAAGAAATTTAACTTCAGAAAGTAAATATTCTTCTTATGATGCTTATGGGCCTTTATTTGAAGGCTATGCAACATGTAATGGATATACTGATTTAATGGCTATATTCTTAACAAAAATGGGATTTGATAATTATAAGATAGCTACTACACCAGATGAAATAAGTTATTCTGCAACAGGTCATATATGGAATGCAGTTAAAGTAGATAATAAATGGTTACATTTAGACTTAACATGGGATGATCCAGTAAGTAATGATGATAAAGATTATTTATTTCATACGTATTTTTTAAAAACTAATGAGGAAATAGATAAAGCTGATAAAGGAGAAACAAAACTAGAAGAACATAACTTTAATAAATTATATTATTTAGAATTTAACTATTAGAAAAGGATAAACCTTATTTAGATTTATCCTTTTTTTCTTCTTTAATAACTTCTTTAAGTGTTGTACCAAATGTTGCAATTCCTTGTAGTTCTGATGGAACTATTATTTTAGTTGCTTTACCATTTGCCATAGTTTCTAATGCTTCGAATGATTTTAATCTTAAAACTGATTCATCTGCACCAGCATCTTTTAATAATTTAATTGATTTAGCTTCAGCTTCCTTTATTTTTAACATAGCTTCAGCCTTACCTTCAGCAATTTTTATTTGACTCATCATTTGGGCTTCAGCTCTTAAAATAGCACTTTCTTTTTCACCTTCAGCTATTAGAATACTCGATTTCTTTTCACCTTCAGCTTGAAGTATCTTTTCTCTTCTTTCACGTTCAGCACGCATTTGTTTTTCCATAGCTTCTTGAATATCTCTAGGTGGTAAAATATTTTTTACTTCTACTCTATTAACTTTAATACCCCATGGGTCAGTTGCTTCATCTAGGATTGCTCTCATTTTAGTATTAATAATATCTCTACTTGTAAGTGTTTGATCAAGTTCAAGTTCTCCGATAATATTTCTAAGGGTTGTTGCTGTTAATGATTCAATAGCGCTTACTGGATAATCAACTCCATAAGTATAAAGTTTAGCATCAGTTATTTGAAAATAAACAACTGTATCAATTTGCATAGTAACATTATCTTTAGTAATAACTGGTTGTGGTGCAAAGTCTTTAACTATTTCTTTTAATGTTACTTTATTAGATATAGCATCTATAAATGGTATTTTAAAATGAGGTCCATGTTCCCAAGTTGTATGATATGAACCTAGTCTTTCAATTACATAACATTTTGATTGAGGCACAATCTTAATATTAGGTATTATAATTATCACAATAATAACAAGTATTGCAATTAGTATTTGTGGCATAAATTAATCCTCCTCCTTCTTAACAATTAGCTTAACGCCATCAATTCTTAAAACTTTTACTGTATCACCTTTTAAGCACTTATTCTTTGATATAGCACTCCATCTTTTGCCATCAATCTTAACTTCTCCAACATTATTTTTAGTAATATCCTCAGTTACTATGGCTTCTTCTCCGATAATACGATCCAAGTTAGTTTTTGCATTATCTTTTGATTTTAATTTAGCTACAATTGGTCTAGTTACTAAAAGTAATAATATTCCAAGTAAGGCAAATATAGTTGATTGTATAGCAATATCACCAATAAAGAATGAAAGTATCATAACAACTATACCACTTGCAACAAACCAAATAGATACTAAACTAACTGTGGCAATTTCAATTACACTTAAGATAATGACAAGTACAAGCCAAAAAATCCAATCCATATAAACTTCCTTTCACATATATTATACAATAAATTATATTCAAAAAAAAGAAAGAATTATTAAATCTTTCTAATTTATACGAATTGGTGAATTTTGGGTACCATCACCTTTAGAATAAGTTACTGATGACAAAAGATTGAAGGACGGCCGCACCGCATAGTAGAGGTCCACACCACGGTCGTTCACGCCACCATCGCCGTACACACCGAACGCACGGTCCGAACTGTCCGCATTACGGGAAATAGTCCATTCATATAGACCCATATACATCCAATTTGTACTTGTTGCTGTCGTATTATTATATGAACCCATTG